>JAGXHB010000089.1 GCA_024636425.1 Roseobacter sp. | reverse complement strand
GACCAGGATGTCGGCTTGTGCGCGAACACTCAGCAACAGTTCTTTTTCGCGGCGTATGCCGTCAGCCGGGCTGTCTGCGAAGGCCATGGGATGCCGCCGGCGCGTCTCGGAAAACCGTCGCAGCAGGACATCGGTGCTACACTCGAGATAAAGCAGATCAACATCAACGTCAGGACGCGTTCGGATCTGCCCGAGAACCTCGGCCACGCGGTCGGTCGAGAAATCGCGGTTGCGCGGATCAATCCCCAGTGCAAGGGGCCTGATCTGATCGGGCGCGTCGAGCAGGGCGAGTAGCATGCGCAGCGGAATGTTGTCGATCGCCTCGAAACCGGCATCCTCCAGCACATTTAACGTGGATGAGCGCCCGGCACCCGCGGGGCCGGTCACAAGGACGATGCGTCTGGCGCTGGATTTGGGATCAATCATCTGGCAGAGGCTTCATGGTTTTCAATATGAGAAAAAGGGCGGCAGCAAAATGAGGCGCGTCGATACGGTACAAGCAGGGAATGGTCTGCCCCAGAAGTGTCCGGTGATGCGGATGGGGCAGTCTGTTCTCCTCAGCCTGATCCATATCGACGGCAAGGTAAACCTTGATTTCCGGGACAAATGGTAGCGTCAAAAGCCCGACGCCGCGCGCTTCGATCCGCCCCGCGATGGTATCGGGCGCGCGCGCTGTCAGAGAGTTGCCAGTCGTTGCCATAATCGTGCGATCGTCGGCAACGAGTTGCGCCCCCAGGGCGATCAATTGGAGAGCCAGCGCGGATTTACCGCTACCCGATGCACCGAAAATGGCAACGCCACGGCCTTCGACGGCCACAGTGGTGGCGTGAAAGATCTGTGGCAATGGTGCCGAGGCAGTCATCCGTCAGGTAGGCAAGCCGACAACGAAGCGTGCGCCAAGCGGCTCTGACGTGATATCGGCCTCTGTCGGACGAATATTCTCGGCCCAGATCACACCGCCATGGGCTTCAACAATCTGCTTTGATATGGCAAGCCCCAGACCGGAGTTATTGCCGAAGTGCTCTTCGGGACGTTGCGAATAGAAACGCTTGAAGATCTTGGTCAAAGCCTGATCGGGGATACCGGGACCAGTGTCTTCCACGACAACCAACACGCGGTTTTCACGCTGGCGCGCCCAGACCCGGATCGCATCACCATCTTCGCAGAACGATACCGCGTTGGTGATAAGGTTAACGAAAACCTGGGCCAGCCGCGCCTCGAGCCCATGTACGATGATAGGCGTTTCGGGCAGGTCAGTGATGAAATCAATGCCGCGTTTGCGAGCATCTTCGCCCAGATACTGACCCAGGTTGCCGATCATTGTTAGAAGATCGAACGGTTCTTCCTCTTCTTTGACCAGTTCGCTGTCGAGCCGCGACGCATTGGAGATGTCGCTGACCAGACGGTCAAGACGGCGCACATCATGGTCAATCACATCCAGAAGCTTTTCGCGCTGGTCCTCACGCTTGATCAGGCGGAGCGTTCCAACGGCTGAGCGCAGCGAGGCAAGCGGATTCTTGATCTCGTGGGCGACGTCGGCGGCGAACTGTTCGTTGCCGTCAATGCGGTTATAAAGTGCGGACACCATACCACGCAGAGCGCCGGACAGACGCCCGATCTCATCGGGACGCGCGGTCAGATCGGGAATGCGGATGCGACCGGGGTTCATCTTGCGCGCGTCCTTGTCGCGGCCAAGCTCTGCCGCGGCGGCCAGATCGGCCAGCGGGTTGGCAATCGTCGACGCGAGCACAAGGCTCAACCCGATGGAAACAAGGGTCGCGATCACGAACATCTGCAACACCCGCTCGCGTTCACTGCGCACAAGTTTGTCGATTTCACCCGCTGCCGAGATGACAGACACGACACCGACAGGCACACCGGCCTGCAGGATCGGCGTCGAAACGGTAAAAAGAATACCGCCGTTGACGTCCAGGCTGTTGCGGATCTGCGTCCCGTTTTCCAGCGCACCGACCACCAGGGGTTGAAGTTGTTCTTCGATCGGCAAGGTGTCTTGGGCCGCACCCCTTTCAAACGGGCTCGAGAGCTTGTCCCAAAGCCAGCTCAGCCCGTCAGTCAACAGCGCGCGGTCATCGGTTTGCGCATCTTGGGCGGGGGTGGACAGCCGCCCTTCCGAGCGTGCAAGCAGGCCAGCATCCGGGCTGAAAACAAACACCTCGATACCGCTGCGCAAATCAAGCTGGCCCAGACTGGCCGCAACATCAATATCAGTTCCGGCAGCAAGGTCGACAGGTGCATCCTGCGGCAACTGCGCTTCGATGACATTCGAGATAAGTTCGGCTTCGGATACCAGCGACGCCCCCCGTTGTACTGCAAGGCTGTCGCGCGAAGAGTTCAGGTAGAGGATCCCCGCAACAAGCACGTTCAACGCGATCAGATTGAACGTGATGATCTTGCGGGTCAGGGGTGACGCACGCAGCGAAAACAGGCCCCTGCGAGCCCGTTTGGCGCGCAGTTCCTCAGTGACTGTCTGGTCCGGGGCGACCCAATCGTCGCCCAGAACCACGTCACCGCTGCGTATTGGCGTGCCTGCGTCTCGCACAAAATTCCTCTCGGCAATCGCCATGTGTCAGATCACTCTTCGTTATACCTGTAGCCGATACCGTAAAGTGTCTCAATCGCCGAGAATTCCTCATCTGCTGTCCGCATCTTCTTGCGGAGGCGCTTGATATGGCTGTCGATTGTGCGATCGTCGACATAAACCTGATCGTCATAAGCAACGTCCATAAGCTGATCGCGCGACTTCACGAAACCGGGGCGCTGAGCAAGGGCTTGCAGCAGCAGGAATTCTGTCACGGTCAGCGACACGTCCTTGCCTTTCCAACTGACGGCATGGCGCAGAGGATCCATCCGCAAATCACCGCGTTCGATGACCTTGGTCTCCTCGGTATCGCCGATCTCGTTGGATTCAACGGCGTCCTGACGCCGTAACAAGGCGCGGATCCGCTCAACCAGAAGGCGCTGGCTGAAAGGCTTTTTGACATAGTCGTCGGCCCCCATCCGCAGGCCCAGCACTTCGTCAATCTCGTCGTCCTTTGAGGTGAGGAAGATGATCGGCATCGCTGTTTTCTGACGGAGCCGCTGAAGCAGATCCATCCCGTCCATACGGGGCATCTTGATATCAAGAACGGCCATATCGGGAAGCTTTTTGTTGAAAGCGTCCAAAGCGGCCTGACCATCGTTATAGGTTTCTACCTCGAAACCTTCTGCTTCCAGAGTCATTGAAACGGACGTCAGGATATTCCTGTCGTCATCTACCAATGCAATTTTTGACATTGCCTGCTTCCTTATGCTGCTCAATTATTTATTTTTTCGTTAAGTGATCACCAATTTATACGGTCGAATCAATCCTAAAGTGCGAATCAGCGTGATGTGTGGCCCTAATTCCGCCATAATTTGGTTAGGAACGGCTAAATTGACGCAGTCGATCGGGAAAAACGGCCCTGTAATACGCTACCAATTTGATGTGGTCTGACGCCGAACGACAGAACATCGCTTTGGTGGCGCTAACTGCGTCAACCCGTCTGTTCATACCGCAAAACGACGTGCTAAGAGGCGGTTACGGCCACATGGTCGCGCCATTTTGTGCAGAATTTTGGCGTCATATTTGACGCATCTACAGGAGACATCACATGACACAAGGCCGGGTAAATCCGCAATTCCGCCTCGAAGATCAGGGCATTAGCGGGCTAGGTGATGTCTATTACAACCTGATCGAACCCGCGCTCGTCGAAGCTGCGCTGAAACGGAATGAAGGCACATTGGGAAAGGGCGGCACCTTTCTGGTGACAACCGGAAAGTTCACCGGTCGGTCCCCCAAAGACAAGCATGTCGTCAAAACCGACGACGTTGCAGACAAAATCTGGTGGGAAAACAATGCAGAGATGTCGCCCGATGGGTTCGATGCGCTGTACAACGACATGCTCAAGCATATGCAGGGGCGTGACTATTTCGTGCAGGATCTGGTCGGGGGCGCTGACCCCAAACATGCGATCAACGTCCGCATGGTGACCGAACTGGCGTGGCACGGGCTTTTCATTCGCCACATGCTGCGCCGTCCCGACCACGAAGCGCTTGATGATTTCATCGCGGATTTCACCGTGATCAATTGCCCCACATTCTCGGCGGATCCGGCCAAGCACGATTGCCGGTCGGAAACCGTGATTGCGATGAACTTCGATAGAAAGATGATCCTGATCGGCGGCACTGAATATGCCGGTGAGAACAAGAAGTCCGTCTTTACCCTGCTGAACTATCTGTTGCCCGAAAAAGGCGTGATGCCGATGCACTGTTCGGCCAACCATGCGACGGGCAATCCTGTCGACACGGCCGTTTTCTTTGGCCTGTCCGGCACCGGCAAGACAACCCTTTCGGCAGATCCGGGCCGCACGCTGATCGGAGATGACGAACATGGCTGGTCCGGTACAGGAACTTTCAACTTCGAGGGCGGATGCTATGCCAAGACGATCAACCTGAGCCGCGAGGCAGAGCCCGAGATTTATGCCACGACTGAAAAGTTCGGCACCGTGATCGAAAACATGGTCTTTGACGCCGAAACCAAAGAGCTTGATTTCGATGATGATTCTCTGACTGCAAACATGCGCTGCGCCTATCCCCTGCACTATATATCGAACGCATCGGCTAAGGCGACAGGCGGGCATCCCAAGAATATCATCATGTTGACCTGCGATGCCTTCGGTGTTTTGCCGCCCATCGCGCGACTGACACCAGCGCAGGCGATGTACCACTTCCTGTCGGGCTTTACCTCGAAGGTTGCGGGCACGGAGCGCGGCGTGACCGAGCCCGAGCCGACATTCTCGACCTGCTTTGGCGCACCTTTCATGCCACGGCGTCCCGAGGTTTACGGCAACCTTCTGCGCGAAAAGATCGCGACCCATGGCGCGACATGCTGGCTGGTCAACACCGGCTGGACCGGTGGTGCCTACGGCACAGGCAGCCGGATGCCGATCAAGGCGACCCGCGCCTTGCTGACTTCCGCCCTCGAAGGGTCGCTGGCCGATGTTGAATACCGCAAGGATCCTAACTTTGGATTTGAGGTGCCTGTTGCCGTGACAGGCGTGGCCGACATCCTTCTCGATCCGCGCCGGACATGGGACAATCCGGACTCCTACGACCGTCAGGCGGCCAAACTGGTCACGATGTTTGCTGACAACTTCCAGCAGTACATGCCCTATATCGACGAAGACGTGAAATCCGCCGCGATCGGCTGATACGTCACGCCAGTTCGTAAAAAGAGCCGCAGAAGCCTGCGGCTCTTTTTGTATGGATCAGGCGGCTTGAACCGAAAATTCGGTCAGCGGCATCTCGAGAATGAACCTCAAGTCCTCATTGCTCATATACGACATGAAGCCTTCGATTGGTGTATCATCTTCTTTGCGGAACCACCGCAAGGTACCCGGCTCCGTGTGCATGTAGCCGTGGCGCGCGGGGAAGCCCTTGAACACAACAGAGTTCTGCATGAAAGCAATGATATTGTCCGGGTTCCAATGCTCAAGCGCCTGCCAGAAGGCATACCGCCCCAGTACCGCCGACAAGCCTGCATTTCTGAACTCCCGTGGCGTCGCACCGACCCAGAACTCACCGTGATAGGCGACCTTGCCGAGAATCTTCCCGGCGCCAGGGCCGGGCCGATAGCGGGAACGCTGGAAGTCGATATCCAGCCCGGGAGGGGGAAAATCAACGAAGGAACGCCGCAGATGTTCGGCAAGACTGTTCCCGGCCAGATCCAGCATTCGCATTGCCTGCGTATGCATGACCTCGCCCTTCGCATTATAGCCGACAATCCAGAACGCGTTATCCTTTGACATCTGATGAACCGAGGGGTCAAAGGGAAGTCCGAGTATATGCTCCGGACGTGCAGCTGTAATGATGTTTTGGTAAACGTCGAAATCATATCCGACTTCAAGGGTGATACCTGCCCGAGCCAACATGCCCAGACTGTTTGCAATGAATCGTTCGCCATCCTGAAAGCTGTGCAATGTCATTTAGACTCTCCTTTGATACGCTTCACATCAAAGGTTAGCCCAATAATTCAAACTTCGCTCGATTTTTGCTAACTTACGCTAGAAGCTGACGACCGCGTCGGCAGGCATCCCGCGTAAAGTGTCTTGATCGATCCCCGCAATTGAGATCGCGCGCGTCCGGTCAACGGCGGCAACCAAGGCAAAGCTTCCGTCGGGGAACCTGCTTGCGAGCAGAAGTCGCTTATAAGCCAATGGGATAGGCTTTCCACCTGCTTCTCGTGGAAGTTTCGTGACGACCTCGTCCAGCCGAACACCACCATTTGCCTGCACTTCCCGGAACGGCAGGTTCAACATTGCCTCAAATTCAGGCCCGCCTGGGAATTCGCTCAACGGACGCCCGATGCTGCTGCGCGCATTCGCCCAGCCCCACCACTTTGTATAGAATGATTCTTGCCCCACTTCGATACAAAGCCATCCATGAGGAGACTCGCGATATACCAGAACAAAAGGACGGACCCGTTGGAAGTCCGGATGTTCCAGAGCACCGCTGCTTGCCACCCAGGATTTGAAAACCTCCAGCAGCACGGGGGACTCTTTGTCCCAGATCTGTGTTAACGGCTGCTGCTGCTGAAAGAACGTCCAGCCATCTCGCCCTTCATGGGACAGACGCAACAGGCCATCAATGTGGCTGGCACTGCCCTGTGCCCAGACCTTGCCCCTTGCGAGTATATCAATCGCTTCCGGCAACGCTTCGATCCCATGATCCGTAAGCTGGTATTTGCGGTCATCCACCGTAAAGAGTGCAGCCCCTCTCATTTCTTCCAGATGTGCGATGTGTCTCCGTACGGTCTGCCTCGTTATGTCAAGTTCCTTGACCGCGTGGCTCAGGTTAAGCTTGTCAGCCAATACAACAAACGAACGTATCATTTCGTACAAAAGCGCCGGGGCTTTTACGGAAACAAGCTCTGAAGGTGCGATGTCGTTAATCTGGTTCATAGCCACCTGATGGTAAAAATATCATCCATCACATTGTTAAGGATCATACGTTAATATCAAGCAAATAATACAACCGAGGTAAGAAAGTAACCCTAAATAGAATATATCTATGCAATTGATCGTCATGAGGGATTAGAGGATCACTATTCCCACAACAGCCAGAGGTATTAGCGACAATGTCCCATCCCGTTGACATTCACGTAGGAAAAAAGCTGAAGCAAATCCGCACCCTACGCCGTCTTTCCCAAACCGATGTAGCCAAAAAGCTCAATCTTTCCTTCCAACAAATCCAGAAATATGAAATCGGATCGAATCGTGTCGCGGCAAGTCGGCTCTTTGAGCTGGCGCAAATCCTTGAAGTCACGCCGTCGTTCTTCTTCGAAGGGTTGCATGACAACAAGAACGATGCCCCCAAAAGCGACCCCAGCATCGAGATTGTCAGCGCCTTGGCTCTGATCAAAGACGATGCCGTCAAATCGCGTATTGTTACATTCATAGAGGACGTGTCGGGCATGACCGTCGCACGTCAGGGCTAGGGTTTCAGCCCAGCAGGCCGCGACGGATCAGGTTCGCGCCCGCAATCAACAAGATGAACAGCGTCGCCTTCTTGAACGACGCTTGATCGATCCTGTCCATGATCTGACTGCCCAGCCACATTCCGGCCAGGGCGGGCAAGATCATGGCGATCGAAAAAGGCACAGTCTCGGCCCGCAAGACGCCCGATCCGACATGCGCAAACAGCAATGCAATCGCGCCCAATCCATAGATCACGCCCTGCACTCGCATCTGGTCATGCTTCGGCGTGCCAAGCGCCGTCAGATATGCGACCGTCGGCGGCCCCCAAACCCCCGACACGCCGCCAACGGCACCGGCAAACCCGCCCACCAACACCTCGATCGGTCTGGACCGTTCAGCCAGCGTGAAACTGTAGCCGGCAATTTGCCATATGGCGAAAAGCGTGATGGGCACCCCGATCACCAGCAGCATGGCCTTGGCGGGCAAGATCGTCACAAGCTGCGCCGACAGCACCAACATGAGTCCGCCCGCGATCAGGAAAACCTTGAACAGCTTGGTCGACGCCCACGCCGCCCTGAACCCCTGCCGCAAGGCCTGAAACAGGTTCGTCGCCACCGTTGGCAAGATCAACCCGGCCAGGGCCAGTTC
>JAGXHB010000088.1 GCA_024636425.1 Roseobacter sp. | reverse complement strand
GGCGGTGATGTCATGTCCGTCTCCGTTCGGGCAACCCTGTTTGGGGTCAGCCTCAAGCTTCTAGTGCTCTTAACGGTCGATCAGACGGGAGTGTTAGGGTCAGGCGTCACAGTTCCCAAACGACGAAGGATGCAAGGACGTAAGCCGCCAGCACTGTCTCGGGGTAGCGGTCGAGGCGGGTGGGAATGCCTCGCCAGGCTCGGAACCTTGCAAAGCAATAGGGCGACCCGCAGCCGTTGAAAGCGCTGGATGCTACAAGCTGCAACTTTCAGGGTGCGGTAGAACACGCCGTTCGGTGTCGTGCGAAATCAAGGGCGCAGAGATGTTGATCTCTTCACCTTTCATCAAGCACTAGACCTTGGGCGGTTGTCCGACTGCGCTTTCACACGCAATTTCTTTTGCCTTCGCCCGCAGAACGAATTTCTGGATCTTGCCTGTTGATGTGCGCGGAATATCACTGAAAATGAACCGGCCCGGCACCTTGTAGGGTGCAAGCAGATCACGGCACCACGTTTTGAGCGCTTTGCCATCTGTCTGCTGCCCGACCGCAAGCTCGATAAAGGCACACGGCGTTTCGCCCCATTTTTCATGCGGCATTGCGACCACGGCGGCAACGCCGACGGCCGGGTGCCGGTACAGCGCTTCTTCGACCTCGATCGAGGAAATATTTTCTCCGCCGGAGATGATGATGTCTTTGGAGCGATCCTTGAGCTGGATGTAGCCGTCGGGATGGATGACCCCCAGATCACCGGAGTGGAACCAACCGCCTTCAAAGGCCTCTTGTGTGGACTTGGGATTGCGGAAGTACCCCTTCATCACGACATTGCCACGAAACATGACTTCGCCCATGGTTTTGCCATCGCGGGGCACTGGCTGCATGGTGTCGGGGTCCAGAACATCAAGACCTTCCAGCGGAAGATAGCGCACGCCCTGTCGGGCCTTCAGGGCGGCTTGTTCAGCTGGCGGCAGATCGGACCAGCCGTGATGCCAGTCATTGACCACGGCGGGCCCGTAGGTTTCGGTCAGCCCGTACAGATGCGTGACGTCGAACCCTGCGGTCTTCATCTCCGCCAACAGCTTTTCGGGCGGGGGGGCCGCTGCGGTGAAGAACTGCACGGTACGATCAAGGTCACGTTTGGCGGTCTCAGGTGCGGAAATCATCAGCGACATCACGATCGGGGCTCCGCACAGGTGGGTGACGCCTTCATCGGCCAAAGCATTCCAGATCGGTTCCGCACGCACCTGCCGCAGGCAAACATGAGTGCCGATGATCGCTGACATGGTCCAGGGGAAACACCAGCCGTTGCAGTGAAACATCGGCAGCGTCCAAAGATAGACCGCGTGTTTCTGCATCGAAGTTGTCAGCGCATTTCCCTGCGCCAGAAGGTAAGCGCCCCGGTGATGCGAGACGACACCCTTCGGGTCGCCTGTGGTTCCAGAAGTGTAGTTGATCGAAATCGCGTCCCATTCATCCTCGGGCATCAGCCAGGCGAAATCAGGATCACCAGCAGACAGGAATGCCTCATAGTCGTGGGCTTCGACAGCGCTCCGCGGCCCGTCAACCTCAGCGTCGTCAAACTCGGCGTCGTCATACTGGATTACCGTTGGCTTCACAGACGCGCGTGAGAGTGCATCCTGCATTAAAGGCATGAATTCGCTGTCCACAATCACGACTTTCGACATCGCGTGATCGAGCTGAAACGCGATGATCGCAGCATCCAGACGGGTATTGATCGAATGTAAAACGGCACCAGCCATAGGGACGCCGTAATGGCATTCCAGCATGGCGGGAGTGTTCGCAAGCAGCGCCGACACGGTATCCCCACGCCCCATGCCGATTTGGTTTAGGGCTGAAGCAAGTTGCCGCGACCGCCCGTAAAATTCAGCATAGTTGCGCCGCAAGGCACCGTGAACAATCGCGGTATGATCGGGGAAAACACCAGCCGCGCGCTCTAGAAATGTCAGCGGCGTCAGCGGCTGATAATTCGCCGGATTGCGGTCCAACCCGATATTGAAAGGGTTTGTATTCATCAGCTTAGGCATCCTGCCATTGAGGTGTGCGTTTTTCGATGAATGCTCCAATACCTTCTTTTGCATCGTTTGCGAGCATATTTTCGACCATCACGTTTGACGCATATTCGTAAGCCTGGGTTAGGGGCATCTCGCGTTGCGCGTAAAAGGCGCGTTTGCTTGTCGCCAAGGTCATGCTTGATTTTGACGCGATCTTGCGCGCCATGTCCATGGTAGAAGCTTGCAGTGCTTCGGCGGGGACAGCCCGGTTGATCACTCCGATCTCTGCCGCGCGGGCAGCGGGGGTCATGTCCGCGGTCAGCAACATCTCCATCGCGTGCTTGTTTCCTGAAAGGGGACGGTGACCGTCCATACGCTATATTCTTCCTGCGAACAGACAGTTGCGCCGATGCGACGCGGCAATCGACACACTGCTTTGTGAATCCCGTCCGCGGTTTATCGTCCGTGTCTTACCGGGCCCGACCCGTTCGCGGTGACATGGCGGTTGATAGTTATTCCTTGCATTCAACCCCTGGGCTGGATCAAAACCATGCAAACGAATTCTACGGGAGGGTAGTATCGATGGCGAAGCTTGCATTCGGGGTGGCCGAGCATGGCGCGGCCTTGGTCGATCAGTTCTACAAGGATGTGCCAAAGAGGGGGGCGGGCGTCCGGACACATCGTCACTGGTCAGACGACTGCCGTCCATAGGCTGAGACGCAAAGCAAAAGCGCCTCCAAGACAGATTGCCCAAACCTAGCTGCTCAAGGATATTAAGATGGCCAAACCCAAACTGCTGATCACGCGGAAACTTCGATCCATCGTCGAGGAAAGAGCCGCGCGTGATTACGATGTCGTCCTCAACCCCGAGGATAAGGTATTCTCCACCGAAGCGCTTATTGCGGCCTGCCGGGAGGTGGATGCAGTGCTGCCCTGCCATTCAGAGCATTTCAACGCGGATGTGATCAAAGCGATCGGGCCGGGCCTCAAGATCATAGCGAATCATTCGGTGGGTACGGATCATGTCGATCTGGATGCTGCAAAGGCCGCAGGTGTCTTTGTGACGAACACCCCGGACGTGCTCTCCGATGCCACAGCCGAAATTGCTATTCTTTGCATGCTTGGCGCTGCACGGCGCGGTGCCGAAGGGGACGCGATGGTCCGGTCCGGAAAATGGACATTCTGGTCACCCGATTTCATGGTCGGACGACAGGTCACTGCCAAGCGTTTTGGTGTTCTGGGCATGGGGCGGGTAGGGCAGGTCACGGCAGACCGTGCACGCGGCTTCGGGATGGAGATCCATTACCACAACCGCAGCCGCCTTCCCGAACATCTGGAGAAAGGGGCGATTTTCCATGAGACACTCGACAGCTTGCTCGGCGTCTCGGATGTGCTCAGCCTGCATTGCCCCGTTACGGCTCAAAACACTGGTATCATCAACGCCCGGACCCTCGCATTGCTGCCCGATCGCGCGATTGTGGTGAATACGGCCCGTGGTGCGCTGATCGACGAGGACGCGCTGGCCGCTGCTCTCGCGTCGGGCAAGCTCTTTGCGGCCGGGCTGGATGTTTTCCGGACGGAGCCGGGGGGGAATCCGGCACTGGCAGCACTGCCGAATGTTTTCTTGCTGCCACATATCGGATCGGCCACCGAAGAGACGCGGGATGCCATGGGGATGCGGGCGCTGGACAATCTGGACGCTTTTTTCGCCGGCAAGGAGCCCGGAGATCGTGTCGCATGACCGCGCCACTGGCTGTTGACCCCGCCATCAGTTTTTGGGTCGCTATTTTGGTAAATTAATCTTACCAGGCTTGCTTTATAAATCAGTCTGCTTAAGATTGAAAAACAGTTTTGTAAGAAACGTGTATAAATAAACTGTGTCGCACAACGCGACTTCAACGTCTGGGAGGACACCAATGACTGATACCCGTACAGCCGCGCAGCTCTCGCGCCGTTCTTTCCTGCGCAAAGGCGCGATCGGCGGAACTGCAGTAGCCGCAACAGCCCTTTCCGCCCCTGCGGTTCTGGCGCAAGCGCCGATCGTGATGAAGATGCAGACCTCATGGCCAGCATCCGACATCTGGATGGATATGGCGCGCGAATATACCGACCGCGTCGAGGCAATGGCCGGTGGCCGCCTGACAATCGACCTTCTTCCGGCGGGTGCTGTTGTCGGTGCGTTTCAAGTCATGGACGCTGTGCATGACGGTGTGATCGACGCCGCACACACGGTTCCTGTTTATTGGTACGGCAAGTCAAAGGCTGCATCCTTCTTTGGCACCGGTCCTGTCTTTGGTGGTTCCGCTTCGACCATGCTGGCTTGGTTCTATCAGGGCGGCGGCGCAGAGCTTTACCGTGAGTTGACGCAGGATATTCTCGGGCTCGACGTCATCGGTATGATGGGTATGCCAATGCCCGCACAGCCTTTCGGCTGGTTCAAAGGCGAAGTGAACACCGTTGCCGACCTGCAGGGCTTCAAGTACCGCACTGTGGGCCTCGCAGCAGACCTGTTGCAGAGCATGGGCATGTCGGTGGCACAGCTGCCGGGGGGCGAGATCGTTCCCGCGATGGAGCGCGGCGTGATCGACGCGTTCGAGTTCAACAACCCGTCTTCGGACCGTCGCTTCGGTGCGCAGGACGTCGCAAAGAACTACTACCTGTCTTCTTACCACCAGGCATCCGAATCCTTCGAATTCCTGTTCAACCGCGACTTCATGGAAGACCTGCCAGAAGACCTTCAGGCCATCTTGAAGTATGCCGTCGAAGCCTCCGCGACCTCCAACCTTGCATTGGCGATGAAAGAATACTCCAAAGATCTGTCAGAGCTTCAGACCGATGCGGGCGTGACGGTTCACCGTACGTCCAAGGAGATCCTTGCCGGACAGCTGGAGGCTTGGGACACGCTGATTACCGAGCTGGAAACTGATCCTTTCAACAAGAAAGTCATGGACAGCCAGCGCGCATGGTCCGAGCAGGTCGCCTATTACGAACTGATGAACGCACCCGATCTTGGCCTTGCGTTTGAGCATTATTTCCCCGGAAAGCTCAAGCTTTAACCAGAAGGAGGCGCGGGTGATCCGCGCCTTCCTCGCCTGTGGTAAACCGTGCGGAGATTTCTGAATGCAACACTATATCCGGTTCGCCGACAGCCTCTCGGCAATGTTCGGCAAGGCCTTTGGATGGCTGATCATCCTCATGACATTCGGGATGAGCTATGAGGTCATGGTGCGCTACCTGTTCAACCGGCCGACCCCTTGGGCATTGGATGTCAGCTTCATCATGTATGGCACATTGTTCATGATGGGCGGGGCTTATACCCTGTCGCGCGGAGGTCACGTGCGCGGTGACTTCATCTACCGTCTCTGGTCCGACCGCACGCAGGCGAAAGTCGATCTGACCCTCTATGTCCTTTTCTTTTTCCCCGGCATCCTCGCGCTGATCTTTGCGGGCTGGAAGTACGCAAGCCGTTCCTGGGGCTACGCCGAAGTCTCGGTCAACAGCCCGGCAGGCATTCCGATCTACCAGTTCAAGACAGTCATTGTTGCCGCGGGTATTCTGTTGCTGATCCAAGGTGTTGCTCAGGTTTTTCGTTGCATCATCTGCATCCGCGAAGGCCAGTGGCCGCCGATGCCACAGGATGTCGAAGAAACTGAAACCATGCTGATCAAGCAAGCTGCCGAAGGGCAGTCCAACGACCTGATCTGACGCTCAGGTCCATTTTCCCCGCCCTTCCACATGTGGAGTTCACACCGTGACAGATCCCCAGATTGCCTTGACCATGCTTGGCATCTTCATTTTTTGCGTGTTTTTGGGGTTTCCCATTGCATTCACACTGATGGCCATCGGCATTGCATTTGGTTACTACGCCTATTTCGACGCGTCGCGCATGTGGCGCAGTTTCAACCGGTTGGGTGAGGACGCAGGCTGGTGGGAATCGACCAATCTTTGGCTGGAGGGGTTTTACAACAACAGGATATTCGACCTGTTCGTGAACCAGACCTACACGGTCATCTCGAACGAAGTCCTGACCGCAATTCCGCTATTCCTGTTCATGGGCTATATCGTTGAGCGGGCCAATATCGTCGACAAGCTTTTCAGCACGCTGGCCGTGGCCACGCGCAGTGTTCCCGGGTCGCTGGGTGTCGCCGCATTGATCACCTGCGCCCTGTTCGCCACAGCGACGGGGATCGTCGGGGCGGTTGTGACGCTGATGGGGCTGCTCGCTTTGCCGCAGATGCTCAAGATGCGCTACGATCACAGCTTTGCGACAGGCATCATCTG
>JAGXHB010000087.1 GCA_024636425.1 Roseobacter sp. | reverse complement strand
CACGCTGGGGCACGCGGCGGGCGATCATGTCCTGCAAGCGGTCGCCCAGATCATGGTAGAGGAAACCCGCAGCAACGACACGATCGCACGGATCGGCGGGGATGAGTTCACGCTGATTCTGCCCGACATCGAGACAGAGGAGACGCTGCTTTCGGTGGGCACGCGGCTGATTGAGCGGCTGGAAAGGCCGATCCTTTTTCAAGGCAAACCCTGTCATATCTCGGCAAGCATCGGCACGGTGTGGATCCGCGAGAACCAGCAAGTGGGTCCGACCGAAATCCTGTCGGACGCAGATGCGGCCCTCTACCAGTCGAAAAATGCGGGCCGGGCACGCCAGACCATATTCCGCCGCATTAAACCGGATGCTGATCCAGACAGCAGCAACGGCAAGTAGCGTTTTCTGATCTTGAGGATGGCGCGGTCAAAGGCGCGCAGGCTGCTTTGGGAGTTGACCCGCAGGTCAAATTCTCAGGATTTGGGGTGAAACAAGTGGCAGCCCGTAGGGGAGTCGAACCCCTCTTTTCAGGTTGAAAACCTGACGTCCTAACCGATAGACGAACGGGCCACTAGCTTGTGAGCGGTTGAATAAGTAATCGCGTCACAGGGTGCAAGCGGAAATTTAACTGAAAATGAAAAACTTTCAGGCATTGGCTGCATCTTCCAGACGCAGCTGGACAGACTGCCGTCCGCGCCAGCTGTTGATGTCCAGACGACCCGCAAGATGGAAGCGTTTGCCGCCGTGATTTTCCAGTGCCGGACCAAGTTCCCCGTCAAATGCGCCAAAGGCGATGGCATCCATCTGGGCCCCCTGACCATCCCCGAAGCTGACCTTGAGGTGGCTTTCCCCCACGCGCCTGGCGAAACGTATCTGCATGTCTGCAAAGACATATCGCGGGGCAGGGGCTCCGGCACCGAAGGGGCCCGCCTGTTCTATCCGCTCGGCCAGTTCGACCGTGGCGGCGGCCGGCATCAGCATCCCGTCAAGCCGCAGATCGGCGGCACTGCCCAGATGTGCGCCCTGCTTGGCCAAAAGCTCGGAGAGGCGCGCCATCGCGGCCTCAAGCTTGTCTTCTGCCACCGTGAGGCCGGCGGCCATCTTGTGACCGCCGCCCTTGATCAGCAATCCTTCCGCGGCAAGGCGCTGGATCGGTGCGCCGAGGTCAATGCCGGCGACTGACCGGCCCGATCCCTTGCCGATTCCATCCTCGAAACCAATCACGATCGAGGGGCGGTTTGACGCTTCCTTGAGCCGCGAGGCGACAATACCCACAACACCCGGATGCCAGCCTGCGCCCGAGGCCCAGACCAAAGGCGCATCAAAGCCGCGCGCTTCGGCCTGATTAAGTGCCGCAGCGCGCACCGACGCCTCGACATCGCGACGCTCGGTGTTCAGAATATCAAGGCGTTCGGCCAGGGCCGCCGCCTCGTACGGATCCGCGCAGGCAAGCAGCCGGGCGCCCAGATCGGCCTGCCCTATGCGGCCACCGGCATTGATCCGCGGGCCAAGCATGAACCCCAAGTGGTAGGCGGCAGGCGCAGTATCCATCCGCGCCACATCGGCAAGTGCCGCGAGCCCGGGCCGGTCGCGCCGCCCCATGACCCGCAGGCCCTGACGCACGAACGCCCGGTTGACGCCGATCAGCGGGGCGACATCGGCAACCGTCGCCAGCGCCACCAGATCCAGCAGTGCCATCAGATCCGGGCTTCTCGTGTCTGCCTCGCGCAGTTGCCGCCCTGCTTCGACCAGCATCAAAAACACCACCGCTGCGGCACAAAGATGTGCCAGTGCCCCGTCTTCGTCCTGCCGGTTCGGGTTCACCACCGCATGAGCATCAGGCAGGGTTTCCGCGCCGAGGTGATGGTCCAGCACGATCACATCCGCATCCGCTGCGGCAGCGATGGGGCCATGCGACAGGGTTCCGCAATCCACGCAGATGATCAGGTCGTGGCGCGCGGCAAGGGCTGCCATGGCCTCATCATTTGGCCCGTAGCCTTCGTCGATCCGGTCAGGCACGTAAAGCGTCGCGGCGCATCCCATGTCGCGCAGCCACACCAGCAAAAGGGCCGCCGAACTGCCGCCGTCCACGTCGTAATCTGCGAAAACTGCGATCCGCTGCCGTGTCTTGACGGCTAGCAGGAACCTGGTCGCGGCACGCTCCATGTCCCGCAAGGATCGCGGGTCGGGCAGCAATTCGCGCAGTGAGGGAGCAAGAAACGCTTCGGCCTCGGACGCGGGAACACCGCGCCGGGCAAGAACCTGACACAGCGCCTGCGGCATGCCTGTCTGTTGCACCAGCGCTTGCGTGGCACGTTCGACCTCGACATCGGGGCCGACCCATTTTCGCCCTGTCAAAGACGCATCAACACCCAGAAAGCTCATGCACCCCTATCTTCCAAATGGTCTAAAATCCTCGCCGAAGGCATCCGACCCTTCCTCCCGCACTGCTGTCCCGATCCCAAGAGCGCCGCCCCCGAAAGACCCCGTTTTACAGGTCTTCGATGCGTAGCGCGACAGGGTCGCTTGCCAGCACGCCCGTGGCCGCCATTTTCGATATCGCCTCGTCCAGTGCCGTGCGGCTGGTCTTGTGTGTCACGATCAGGACCGGAGCCTGATCGCTGCGGTGTTCGGTCTGGCGCATGCGGTCAATGCTGATGCCGCCCTCACCCAAAACCGTCGCGATCTTCGCCAATGCGCCGGGTTTGTCCAGCAGGCCCATGCGCAGATAGAACGCCGCGGGACGTTGCGACAGTGCGGAGGTGGGCGAGGCGAGCGTCGCGGCCTTTTGCCCGAACACCGGCCCGTGCCAGCCGCGCGCAATATCGCAGATGTCCGACAGCACGGCGCTGGCGGTGGGGCCTTCACCTGCACCGGGGCCGCGCAGCACGATCTGGCCCACGGCGTCGCCTTCAAGCACAATCATGTTGGTGCCGCCCTCGAGCTGGCCCAGCGGGGATGTCGCGGGCACAAGGCAAGGCTGCATCCGCTGTTCCAATCCGCGCCCGGTCATCTGTGCGACGCCAAGCAGCTTGATCTTGTACCCCATGTCGGCGGCGGCTTGAATGTCGTCGATGCTGACCCGCTCGATGCCTTCGATGTCGATGCCGTTGAAATCGACCTGCGTGCCAAAGGCGATCGACGACAGGATCGCAAGCTTATGCGCCGCATCAATGCCGCCCACATCAAGGTTCGGATCGGCCTCAAGATAGCCAAGCGCGCCGGCTTCCTCGAAAAGCGTATTATAGCCGCTGCCGGTTTCTTCCATGCGGGTCAGGATATAGTTGCAGGTGCCGTTCATGACGCCCATCACGCGGGTGATCTCGTTGCCCGCCAACCCTTCGGTGAGCGTTTTGATCACCGGGATACCGCCTGCGACGGCGGCTTCATAGCGGATCAGGCATCCGGCGGTCTCGGCCTGTTCTGCCAGCGCCTGACCGTGGATGGCCAGCAGCGCCTTGTTGGCGGTCACGACGTCCTTGCCCGATGCAAGTGCCGCTTCCGTGGCATTTTTCGCGGGGCCTTCATCGCCGCCCATCAGCTCGACGAAAACATCCACATCGTCACGCTTGGCAAGGGCCACGGGATCATCCTCCCAGGCGTAGCCCGACAGGTTCACGCCGCGGTCCTTGTCGCGGCTGCGCGCCGACACCGCAGTGATGGCAATCGGGCGGCCCGTGCGCGCCTCGATCAGGGCGGCCTGTTTGCGAATGATGCGCACGACACCGACGCCAACGGTCCCCAATCCGGCAATCCCAAGACGAAGCGGCTGTGACATGGCGTATTCCTTTTTCCGTGATATGCGCGTTGGGGTGGCAAAGTTGCGTCAGCCGCGATGTAGCCGAAGCAGATCGGGCGCGCAACGCGACTGAGTGATATTCCTTAGCGCATCCCTTGTGCCAGCCGCTGTTTTTCCGGTCCGGACAAGACAGATCCCCGGAGCCGCGCGGCACGGGCCTGCAGGGCAGCAACACGGGCGGCCAGCGCTGTTTCGGTCTGGTTGGTGCTGGTTTGGCCCGCCTGACCAGTCTGACCCGCCTGCGCAAGCAGCGGCTCGACCGGGACAAGATCGGGGTAGGGGCTTGCCAGAAGTTCGGGCGTTGCGCGGCTGTCGAGGGCGGGAAACTGCGTGCAGGCGGCAGGCAGCGTCAGCAAAAGGGCGCAAAGGCCATATCGGGTGCGGCGGTTCATGGGATCAGTGATGCACCAGTGACCCGATCCACGCAAGCGGGGTTTGCCTTTGAACACCTGTTCAATTAACGTTTTCAGCATGGCACGCACGACCGGATCCCATTCTGACATCACTGGCCCCCGCATCCGCGCGACGGCCCTGCGGCTTTTTGCGCAAAGCGGGTATGCGGCTGTCTCCATGCGGGCCATCGCGACCGACGTCGGCGTGCAGGCGGGGGCGCTATATAATTACACGCCGGACAAGCAAAGCCTGCTGTTCGGTTTGTTGCAAACCCACATGGAAGACCTGCTCGAGGCGTTTCGCGATGATGCAAGCCAGCCACCGCTGGACCGTCTGCGGCACTTCGTTGACTTCCATATCCGGTTTCACGCCGACCGACCGGATGAGGTTTTCATTTCCTACATGGAGCTTCGCAACCTGACCCCCGACAACTTCGCCCAGGTCGAAGCCCTGCGGAGGCGGTATGAAAACCGGCTCGAGGCGATCCTGCAAAGCGGCGCGGACAGGGCGGAATTCGACATCGCGGATACCAAGATCGCGACCTTGGCCGTGATTGCGATGCTGACAGGGGTCAATACGTGGTTCCGCGCGGGCGGGCGTTTGTCGCTGGATCAGGTGATCGCGCAATACTGGAACATGGTGCGCAAATCCGTGGTGGCGGGATAAGGCCGGCATGGCCTTATCCCATGGTCCCGCATCAGTGAGCGGGTTTGATGAACGTTCCGTTGTTCAGATCCTGCATCGCCTGCATAAGCTCGGCGCGCGTGTTCATCACGATCGGTCCGTGCCAGGCGACAGGCTCGTTGATCGGCGCGCCCGAGATCAGCAGAAAACGCACCCCTTCAGGGCCGGCCTGCACCGTGATCTCGTCGCCGGTGCCAAAGCGGATCAGCGTCCGGTCACCGCTCAGATCGCGGATGTTGACCTCCTCGCCGCCGACTTCCTTTTCCAGCAGAACGCCGGACGGCTTTGACGCATCGGCAAAGGCTGCCGCACCCTGGAACACATAGGCAAAGGCGCGGCGATAGGTGTCGATGCGGAACGTCTTTTTGACGCCGGCGGGCACCGTGACATCCAGATATTGCGGATCTGCGGCAATGCCGTCGACGGGACCGGTCTTGCCCCAGAATTCGCCTGTGATGACCCGGACGGTTGTGCCGTCATCATCTGTGACCACGGGAATGTCGGCAGACGTGACATCCTGATAGCGGGGTGCAGTCATCTTTTGCGACGACGGCAGATTTCCCCAAAGCTGGAAGCCGTGCATCTGCCCCCTGGCATTTCCGTGCGGCATTTCCTGATGCAGGATGCCTGAACCGGCGGTCATCCATTGCACGTCTCCCGCACCAAGCGTGCCGACATTGCCAAGCGAATCCCCGTGGTCGACCGTTCCTTCAAGGACATAGGTGATGGTTTCGATCCCGCGATGGGGATGCCAGGGGAAGCCTTTTTCGAAATCCTGCGGGCGTTCGTTGCGAAAGTCGTCGAACAGCAGAAACGGGTCAAGTTCGGACGGATCCTGAAATCCGAACGCACGGTGCAGCTTGACGCCCGCCCCTTCAAGGGTCGGAACGGCAGCGCGGGTTTCAAGCGTGGGTCTGAGGGACATGACAGGTCTCCTTTTCATGGTTTCCCCCTAGATAGGGATGCCGCCGACACCCGACAATGACGCGGGCGCGAACCGCGATTGTGCAAATCTGCACGCTTGCACCTGATTAAGGCGCAGGGGTCGCAAACAGGCGCGACCCGTCTCGCTTGGAACCGTTCAGTTGTGGGTAATCAAGGGAAGGGAATGAAACATGAAAGTTGGATTTATCGGGTTGGGCAACGTCGGGGGCAAACTGTCGGGCAGCTTGCTGCGCAACGGGATCGACCTTTATGTGCATGATCTGAATGATGAATTTGTGGCTGGTAAAGTCGCGAAGGGTGCAAAGGACGGCATGTCGCCTGCCGCCTTGATGCAAGTCTGCGACGTGGTCATCACCTGTCTGCCCAGCCCTTCCGCCTCTGCCGCCGTGCTGGACGAGATGATGCCGCATGTCGGCACCGGCAAGATCTGGATGGAAATGTCGACGACGGACGCGGGTGAAGTGGAAAGGCTCGGTCGTCTTGTGATCGACGCTGGCGGTGCGGCTGTGGATTGTCCCGTGTCGGGTGGTTGCCACCGCGCGGATACCGGTAACATCAGCATTTTCGCGGGCTGCGACCGCGCGACATTCGACCGTATTCTGCCGCTGCTGACCATCATGGGGCGGCGCGTGCTGCATACCGGAGACCTTGGATCCGCGTCCGTCCTCAAGGTCATGACCAACTACCTTGCGACGGTGAACCTTATTTCCGTCTGCGAGGCGATGACGGTGATGAAGGCCGCAGGCATGGATCTGGCGACGACTTTTCGGGCGATTTCAATGTCGTCTGGCACGTCCTTTGTGCATGAAACCGAAAGCCAGTTGATTCTGTCCGGGTCGCGGGATGTCAATTTCACGATGGATCTGGTGCAAAAGGATATCGGGCTTTTTCAGAAGCTTGCCGACCAGTTCAATGTCCCGCTCGAGGTTTCGCCGCTGATCATCGACATCATGTCGGACGGGCAGAAACGCTATGGCGAGCGGGCGCAATCGGACCGGATCATCGAACGGCTGGAAGACGCTACGGGCTTGTCGATCCTCGCAGACGGCTTTCCACAGGAACTGGTTGATGATGAGCCGGAAGAGCGCGGATATGAGGTCCGCGCGCGTTCATCTTGATTAAACCTGATGCGACGGATTTAAAGCGCCCAACATACTCCGGATTCAAAAAGCAAATCTTGTGCAAGGACGTCTAGCGCTCCGGGGAAACACCGCGTGAAAGGTTAACTGGGACCACCAAAAGAGCCACGCGATTAACCGCGTGTTCATCTGGGTGAATTCTCATGTGATGCTTTAGTAGGATCCCCGAAGCCTATGACAAGAAGGACTATTCGCTGAAGCCGATGAACTTTGCCACGCTGTCCACAGGTCGGCGCAGGGATTTCACATCATTGGCGGAAAAGCTGGTTTCGGGCCAGCCAAGCGCCACGCAGGTCATGATCACCTGATCGTCGGGGATCTGCGCATGTTCGCGCACTACCGGCGAT
>JAGXHB010000086.1 GCA_024636425.1 Roseobacter sp. | reverse complement strand
GGGATCTCCAGCGCGCCGGGCATCTCGACCACGTCCCAGGACGCCCCCGCTGCCTCAAGCTCGGCCTTGGCCCCTCTTAGCAAACCGTCGGCAATGTCGGAATAATAGGGCGATATGACGATCAGCACCTTGACGGGCTTGTCGAATATCGGCGTTTGCAAGGTGGTGTGGTTCTGGGCTGCCATGGCGGTTACTCCGTTGTGATGGGACGCGTGCCCACAATGCTCAACCCGTAGGCATCAAGGCCAAGATAGCGCGTTTCCGGCTTGTCCGTCAGCAGGATCAGTTCGTGCAGGCCCAGGGTCGTCAAGATCTGCGAGCCAAGCCCGGTCCGTTTGACGGTACGCGGGCGCTCGTCCTCCTCGTCCTCGAAGCGCAGACGCGGATCGGGGTCGCGGAACAGCAGCACCGCCCCGCGTCCTTCGTCAGCGATGATCTGCATGGCGCGTGGCAATTCGTCGGCAGGGCTTGGGCCAAGGCCAAGGATGTCTTCCAGGGCGTTGATCGCGTGGGTACGCACCAGCACCGGCGCATCCGTTGTCAGATCCCCCTTGGAGAGCACGACATGATCGGTCCCGCTGATCTGGTCCGTAAAGATCTGCATCTTCCAGTCGCCGCCATAGGCTGATGTGACGGTGCGGCTGTCGCGCTCTACCAGCAGGTTGTCATGCTTGTGACGGTAGGCGATCAGGTCGCTGATCGTGCCGATCTTCATGCCATGCTGGGCGCAGAAATCGACCAGATCGGGCAGCCGGGCCATGGTCCCGTCGTCCTTCATGATCTCGCAGATCACCCCTGACGGATGCAGCCCGGCAAGCCGTGAAATATCAACCGCCGCCTCGGTGTGGCCGGCCCGCACCAGAACGCCCCCGTCCCGCGCGCGCAGCGGAAAGACGTGGCCGGGGGTGGCAATATCAACCGCCCCTTTGGTGTCGTCGATCGCCACCTTGACGGTCAGCGCACGGTCGGCGGCGGAAATGCCCGTTGTCACCCCCTCGCGCGCCTCGATCGACACGGTAAAGGCGGTCTCGTGGCGGGCAGAGTTGTTCACCGCCATCATCGGCAGCCCCAGCTTTCCGACCCGTTCTTCGGTCATCGGCAAGCAGATCAGACCGCGCCCGTGGGTCGCCATGAAGTTGATCGCCTCGGCATCGGCAAATTGCGCGGGGATTACCAGATCGCCTTCGTTCTCGCGGTCTTCGTGATCGACCAGCACGAACATAAGCCCCTGCCGCGCTTCTTCGATGATATCTTCGATGGGCGAGATCGCGGAGGACAATTCTGCCTCGACGGGTCCGGGCGTTTCAAATTGCATGGGGCAACCCTCTTTGGAACAATTGTGCTGGCACATAGCCCACCAGCCCCCCCATTGCCAGAGCGGGAAAACCGAACACCTGCTTCATTTCGCCAAATAAACTCAATTCCGCGGCGTCAAACGCACACCATCCTCGGCGGTCAGCCTGTCCGCCCGAAATAGCGTCCCGCCTCAAGGTACCCGGCGGCCCTGGCAGCGGCGGACCAGTCCCGCTCGAGCCCGGTGTCGCCGATGATCAGCACCTGATCGCCCACAAGGTTGCGCGCCTGCACCGAAGCCGTCAGATGATCGCGCATCTGCGTCCAGCTGTCGGTGAATTTCGGCGCCGGCCCCACCTGATCCAGCACGGGGTTCGCGGCATGCACGGCATCCGGTCCAAGCGGCCGATGCACCAGCGCCAGCTTTTGCGCACCGGTGACCGCGTTCAGCACCCCCGCCTCGGGCAAGGGGATTTCAGGGGTGTCTGCCCGGAAGACCCGCAGGGCATTGCTGGAAAACAGCAGCGCCAGAATATCGCGGCCCGTGGCCTGCCGGATTGCGGCATAGGCCTTGTAGTCCAGCCCCAGTTCCCGCGCACGCGTCACACGCATCCGGACCACCATCAGCGGGATCGCTTTGGGCATCGCGGCTTCGCGCGCCTTTTGCCACTGAAACGACCGCCATCTGCGGCCACGCTCCAGGCTGGGGCCCTGATTATGGCCGATGCCGGGGATCATGACATTTCTGCCAGCCGCGCGACATAGCGTGCCAGCGTGTCGATTTCGAGGTTGATGCGGTCGCCCAATTTGACGTCCCCCCAGGTCGTCGCAGTCTTCGTGTGCGGGATGAAATTGATGCCGAAATCGCATCCGTCGACCTCGTTCACGGTCAGGGAGGTGCCATTCAGCGCAACCGACCCTTTGGGTGCAATGAACCGCGCAAGGTCACGGGGGGCGCGCAGGGTGACCCGCGTGCTGTCGCCCTCGTCGCGCAGGGCGACGACTTCGGCGACCCCGTCTATGTGGCCCGACACGATATGTCCGCCCAGTTCATCCCCGACCTTGAGCGCGCGTTCAAGGTTCACGCGCCGCCCCACCTGCCAGTCACCGAGGTTGGTCTTGTCAACGGTTTCCGCGCTCACCTGCACTTCGTACCAGTCCGGCCCCAGATCCACGACCGTCAGACAAACCCCGTCGCTTGCGATCGATGCGCCCATGTCGATCCGGCCGGTGTCATAGCCGGTTTCGATCCGCGCGCGCAGGTCACCTTCCTGGACCAGCGTTTTAATCTTGCCGATGTCGGTGATAATTCCTGTAAACATGCGCCGTCCCTTTATATATCCCTCCTGAGGTAAACCGCCCGCTTGGGCATGACAAGTCCGCAGCCGCGCCACATTTTGGCCTTTTTCGGATGATTGTGTCCAAACTGACCAGATTAGACCGAAAGCCAGCCATGACCGCCGCCGCGCCCGACAAACGGGTCTTCCTTTTCCTGCAAGGACCACATGGTCCTTTCTTCAACCGCTTGGGCAAAATGCTTCGCCTGGCGGGGGCAGAAGTGTGGCGCGTGGGCTTCAATGCAGGCGATCGCGCCTTCTGGTTTCATCCAAGCAGCTACATTCCCTACTGGGGCACGGCTGACGCCTGGAAAGACACCTTTGTTGCGCTGCTCGCCGACAAGGGTGTCACCGACATCGTTCTTTACGGGGACACCCGCCCGATCCACGCGGAGGCCGTGGTCGAGGCCAAGGCACGCGGACTGACCGTCCATGTCTTCGAGGAAGGGTATATGCGGCCCTACTGGGTCACCTACGAGCGCGGCGGATCGAACGGCCATTCAAAGCTGATGGACATGAGCATCAAGCAGATGCAGACGGCGCTTGCGAATTCCGACATGGAAGCGCCGCTGCCGCCCGGCCACTGGGGCGATATGCGCCAGCATGTGTTCTATGGCGCGCTTTATCACTGGTTCGTGCTGTTCCGGAACGGGGATTACCGCAATTTTCGCCCGCACCGCACGATCCCTGTGATCAAGGAGTTTCAGCTTTACGTCAAACGTCTGCTGCTGATGCCCGTACTGGCCCTCGACCGGCTGATCGCCACCTTGCGGATCCGGCTGGGGGGCTTTCCCTATCATCTTGCCTTGCTCCAGCTCGAACACGACAGTTCGTTTCAGAAACATTCCCCGTTCACCACCATGTCCGACTTCCTGCGCGTGGTGCTCGAAGGGTTTGCAGCCGGTGCGCCGCGGCATCATCATCTGGTGGTCAAGGCGCATCCGCTTGAAGACGGCCGCGTTCCCGTGCGCCGCGATGTCAAACGCATCGCGCGTGAGTTGAAAATTTCGGACCGCGTGCATTTTGTCCGGGGCGGCAAACTGGCGCAGCTTCTCAACGATGCGCGCACGGCGGTGACGGTCAATTCAACCGCCGGTCAGCAAGTGCTGTGGCGCGGAATTCCCCTCAAGGTGTTTGGCCGTGCGGTCTACGCCAAGCCCGAGTTCGTGTCGGACCAGCCGCTGCCGGAGTTTTTCAGCGCAGCCTCGCGCCCTGACAACAAGGCGTACAAGGATTATCGTCGCTACCTGCTGGAGACGTCGCAGATATCGGGCGGCTTTTATGCCGCCCGCGGGCGCACCCAGCTGATGCGTCAGGTTGTGGACATGATGCTTGCCGATGAAGACCCATACGACGCGCTCGAGCTGGGGACCGCGGCACCAAGGCAACAGTTGCGCGCCGTTACCTGAACGAATTCCCCCGACACTGTAGCTTTTTGATCTGAACTGCGTTAGCGTTCAACCAATTACGCCGAAAAAACCGGCGAATTTGAGGCAGAACAAGAACAGGTCGAGGAGACCGGGCAGTGAAATCCGTACCTTTCCGGTGGGCACGTCCCATCGCAGTCATTGCGGCCGTGGCCGTGGTATCTTCGTGTGGTTTGCCACAGGTCGGCCCCAATAAACGCCAGATCTATGCAGGGTCCGTACAGCGCGAAGGCGATGCGTTCATCGTTTCCGTGAATGACCGTGTGACCCGTGCGACTGCCGTGGTCGAGGCCCTTGGCTTCAGCGACAGCTTCATCAACGCAGGTCAGATCGGGTCGGATACGATCAGCCCGGGCGACACGCTGGGGTTGACCATCTGGGAAAATGTCGATGACGGGCTTCTGGCACCGCAAGGGGCAAACCAGACGCTTCTGGAAGAGGTTCAGGTCGACGGCGCTGGATTTATCTTTGTCCCCTACGCCGGACGGATCAAGGCGGCGGGCAATTCTCCCGAAGCCATCCGCCGCGTCATTACCAACCGTCTGGCCGAACAAACACCTGATCCGCAGGTTCAGGTCCGCCGCATTGCCGGCGACGGTACCACCGTATCGCTTGTGGGCGCAGTCGGCGCGCAGGGCGTCTATGCGATCGAGCGACCCACCCGCACGCTGTCGACCATGCTTGCGCGTGCCGGCGGGGTTTCGATCGTGCCCGAAATCGCGCAGATCACCGTGCTGCGCGGCGGCATGAAAGGCGAGATCTGGTTCCAGGATCTGTATGACAACCCGCAGCTCGATATCGCCTTGCGCGGCGGCGACCGCATTCTGGTCGAGGAAGACACACGGTCCTTTACGGCACTTGGTGCCACCGGCGCGCAGCGTCAGGTGCCGTTTGAATCGCAAACCCTGTCTGCACTGGAAGGCATCGCGCAGGTCGGCGGCCTGAATGCGGGCACCGCTGACCCGACCGGCGTTTTCGTCTTCCGGAATGAGCCCGCTGAAGTTGCAGCACAGGTGCTGGGGCGCAACGATCTGCAAGGGGCGCAGCGCATGGTCTATGTTCTCGACCTGACCAAACCCAACGGCATGTTCATGGCGCGTGATTTCGTGATCCGCGACCGCGATACGATCTATGTCACCGAGGCCCCCTTCACCCAGTGGAGCAAAGTCATTTCATCCATCACCGGCGCTGCCGGGTCGGTCGGCGGGCTTGCCAATACCGCATCCACCCTCTCGGGAGACTGATCCTCCGCCATGGCTCTCGGGCCTGAGATATACGACATCCCCGCCGCCGGCCCTGCAACGGACCGGCGGCTTTTCGTCTATAACGGTGGCTTTCTAACACAGCGGCGGGTGCGGCGCATCTTGCAGCTTGCGGGCTATTCCCTGCATCTGGGGCTGCCACGCGACGGCGATAGCGTCGCGGTCTGGGGCAATTCACCGACCGCTCACCGGGGCTTGGGCATTGCCGCCAAAAGGGGCGTGCCGGTGGTGCGGGTCGAGGACGCGATGCTCCGGTCACTTTTTCCGGGGCGCGCGGGCGAACCACCACTGGGGCTGCTGATCGATCACAGCGGCGTGCATTTCGACCCTCGGCAGCCGTCCGATCTGGAACAGCTGCTGGCGACCCATCCGCTGGATGACACCGCCCTGCTGAACCGCGCACGCGGTGCCATCGCCCGGCTGAGCGAGGCGCATCTGACCAAATACTCGGGCTTTGACCCGTCCTTGCCTGCCCCCCCGCCCGGCTATGTGCTGGTCATCGACCAGACGCGCGGCGATGCCTCGGTCACGGCATCGGGGGCGGACCGCGCACGGTTTCTGGAAATGCTGGTTTTCGCGCAGCAGGAAAACCCCGGCGCGCGCATCGTGATCAAGACCCACCCCGAAACCGCCAGCGGCTTTCGCGCGGGCCATTTCGGGCCTGAGGATACCAACGAGCGCATCACCCTGCTGACCGACCCGCTAAGCCCTTGGGTGCTGTTTGAAGGCGCTGTGCGGGTCTATACCGTGTCGTCGCAAATGGGCTTTGAAGCGATCTTTGCCGGGCACAAGCCGCGGGTGTTCGGGCAACCGTTCTATGCCGGCTGGGGCCTGACCGAAGATGAATTTCCCGTCCAGCGTCGCCAGCGCACCCTGACACGGGCGCAGATCTTTGCCGGTGCGATGATGCTCTATCCCAAGTGGTACGATCCGCATCGGGATAGCTTGTGCGATCTGGAAACCGCGATCGAAGCGATGGCCGCCACAACCCGCGCCTGGCGCGAGGATCATCGCGGTTGGGTGGCCACCGGTATGCGCCTGTGGAAACGCGGGCCGTTGCAGCGGTTTTTCGGCACATGGGTGCCCGTAACATTCCGGCCTGATGCCGCCAGCGCCCGCGAGACCGGCAAGCCCTGGATGGTCTGGGCCGGCAAGGCCGAGCCGGGTCAGGGTGACGCTATCCGGATCGAGGACGGTTTCCTGCGGTCGCGCGGGCTTGGGGCGGATCTGGTACCGCCCCTGTCGCTGGTCTGCGATGATCTTGGGATCTATTACGACCCGCGCCAGCCAAGCCGTCTGGAAAAATGGATCGAAGCGCGCGCAACGTTGCGGCCCGACCAGCGCCTGCGCACAGAGCGGCTGATCGACACCCTGCGGGCACGTGGGCTGAGCAAGTACAACCTAGGCGGGGCGGTGGATTTGGAGGGACTGCCGGAAGGCAAACGCATCCTGGTGCCCGGACAGGTCGAGGACGATGCGTCAATCAGGACCGGCACCGGTGCCGTGTCGACCAACCTTGCGCTGCTGAAGGCCGCACGCGCAGCGCATCCCGATGCCGTGATCCTCTACAAACCTCACCCTGATGTCGAAGCGGGCCTGCGGGCCGGAGCGATCGACGCCAGCGGCCTTGCGACCCGCGTGCTGACGCGGACCGATCCGACAGCCTTGCTGGACCATGTGGACGAGGTCTGGACGATGACATCGCTGTTGGGCTTCGAAGCGCTGTTGCGCACGGTTCGCGTGGTGACCTTTGGTGCGCCGTTCTATGCAGGCTGGGGGCTGACAGACGACCGCGGCGACGTGGTCCCGCCGCGACGACGGCAGGATGTCTCTCTTGAAGGGTTGGTCCATGCCGCGCTAATTGATTATCCGCGGTATTACGATCCCCTCACACAAAGACCCTGCCCCGTCGAGGTGGTCGTACAACGTCTGGCCGATGGCACCTTGCCGCATCCCGGAGTGGGCAACAGGCTGCTGGCCAAAGCGCAAGGGGCGTTCGCCAGCAAGGCGCATTGGTGGCGCAGGGGGTGATGTCCGGTCTGCGATTGGACCGACTGGGGGCCAGCCCCCAGACCCCCGGGATTTTGAACCATTTGGAAGATCGCAGCCTCAGACCCGTGACCAGATGTGGAGCACGTCCGGCCCGACAGGTTGGGTGGAGGCAAGCCTGAAGCGCGGTGCTGTGGGCAGCGTGGTGATCCCAAGCGGGCCGATCGCTGGCATGCCGTCGGCACCGATCGCAAGACCTGCGGTAAAGCCTATCAGATGATCGACAAGCCCGGCACCCAGCAGGGACGCTGCGAGCCCGCCGCCGCCTTCGCAAAAGATGCGCGTGAGACCATGGATCGCAAGCTGCTTCAGCAGATCCGCCGGATCAATCCTGTCCCCGGTTGTCTTGCAGGCGATCAGGGTGGCACCAAGGTCGTGCCAAGGTCCGAGGTGCGCGGGATCAGCCCCGTCGGCGTGGCAGATCAGAACCGGAATGTCCTTTGCCGTGCGCGCC
>JAGXHB010000085.1 GCA_024636425.1 Roseobacter sp. | reverse complement strand
GGCGATACCGCGAAAGCCGACGATCAACTGCCGCAGCCCGATGGCCGCGCCTGCAACGATCGAGGCCAGGGTAATCGGCGCGCCGTAGGCCAGCACCGAAAACGCCGACAGCCCCTGTCCGACACTGCATCCGATCGCGATCACCGCGCCAAATCCCATGAGAACGGCTCCACCCAGTTGGCGGCGCAATTCGCGAGGGTCTTCGCAGGCTTCCCATCGCATATGCCCCTTGATCAGGCATCCCAGAAACGCCCCAAGCACGACGCCCAGAACCGACCCCGTGCCAAAGCTGACGGAGTTCCCCGACGAGGTCATGACGTAAAGCAGTGTTTCCCCCACGGGGGCCGTAAATGTGTGCGACAAGACAAGCGTGCGGTCAAACCCGTTCGAGGTGATCCACTGTGTGAAGGCCCAGCCGGAACAGATGGCGACGCCGACGACAGCACCCCAGAATATCGACCAAGGATGGGCGCGCAGACCCTTGTGAAGCAGGGTGACGACAAGGGTGATGCACCCGATGGCGATGCCGGTCGCACTCACGCTCGCCCCGAAGGCAGGGGCCAGCAGCACGGCAAGGCTTTGCGGAACGGGACCGGCATCGGAAATTGGAAAGACGGCAAGCCGCAGGGTCGACAGCGGGCCGCCCAACGCGACATAGGCGGCCACGCCCATGACGCCCACGATCATCATCGACCGCAGATCACCGCACCCCATACGGGCCAGCGCGCCGTAGCCGCAATTGCCCGCAAGCGCCATGCCGTAGCCGAACATCAGACCGCCCGCCACGCTGGCCCACGGGTTCCACGCAAGCCGCAGATAGAGCGTATCGGGCAGGCTGAGCAGACCCGCTCCGGCCAGGGTGAACGTCCCGATGATGGCCACGCCAAGTGCTATGCCCCACATCGCGAAGCGGACAGAGCTTGCCCCATAATAAAGGTCTTCGATGGCACCCAATGTGCAAAAGCGGCCCATCCGCGCGGCAAGTCCCAACAGGATGCCGCCGACCAGCCCCGCCAGTGCCATCAGAGTCGGTTCGGAGAACCTGTCCAGCAGCAAAGGGGCCAAGACATCCATTCAGGATCAGTCGGCTTTGCAGAACAGTTCATAGACCACTTCCATGATCTTTTTGGGACGATCATCCGCCAGGCGGTAATAGATCGTCTTGCCGTCACGACGCGGGATCACCAGCCCTTCAAGACGCAGCCGCGACAGTTGCTGCGACACGGCGGCCTGCCTTGCGGACAACAGCTCTTCGAGTTCGGTAACCGATTTCTCGCCAGAGGCGAGGTGGCACAGGATCATCAACCGTCCTTCGTGGCTGATCGCCTTGAGGAAGTTCGACGCGGTCATGGCGTTCGACGCCATCTTGTCCAGGTCTTCTGCGCACATGTTCTTGTCGAAAACAGGAAGGCCCATGGTCGGTATCCTCAAAAATCTGTCGAAGTGAATGTATGGCGGTAATGAACGTCAATCATGATAGCTCAGCTTCGCTTTTGATCGGTCATGAGATCGGCATCGGTCAGCATCTTTTCCAGCACGCCCCAAAAGAAATCCTCGCCCGGATACCCTTCGATGCGGGACACTTCCTGCCCGTCGACCATCAGAACGAAGGTCGGCGTGAACCGCAGCTTGCCGTCAAACCCCAGACCTTCGGGCAAATCCGCACGGATGTCTATGCGGCGCAACGGCGCGGCCTTGCCAGCGTCGGTCTTGGGATAGATCGGGGCGATCTGCTCGTTCCAGCGGGCACACCACATGCAGCCTTTTTCCTCGACCATGACAAGGGTCGCGTCCGCCAAGACAGCGCCTGACAACAGGGCCGAGATCGCAAATGTCGAAAGGATGGTACGCAGACGCATGCTCAATTCACCGGTTGCTTTCAAACTACATAATGTGAATATGTGAATATGTGAATGGTACAAGTTAAAGGCAGCGCATATGCTTGATATTACCTTTTTTGGCGCGGGAATTGCTGGATTATTGTCCTTTCTGTCGCCTTGCATCCTGCCCATTGTCCCCTTTTACCTGAGCTACCTGGCTGGTGTCGGCATGAACCAGATCACTGTCGATGGCCCGATCGAAGAGGGCGTGCGCCGTCGCGCTGTCATCGCGTCGCTGTTCTTTGCGGCGGGCGTCATCACGATTTTCATGGGGCTCGGGGCCGCAGCAACCGCATTTGGCCAGGTGGTGCGGGAGTATTTCGACATTCTGCGCTGGATCGCTGCTGCGCTGATCATTGCGATGGGGCTGCATTTTCTGGGCGTCATCCGCATCGGATTTCTCTACCGGCAGTTTCGCAGCGATGCGGGCGGCACCGGGTCCAGCAGTCTGCTGGGCGCTTACGTGATCGGCCTGGCCTTTGCCTTTGGCTGGACACCTTGCGTGGGGCCGGTGCTGGCCGCAATCCTGTTCACGGCGGCAGGGGCGGAAACGGCAGGCACAGGCGCGCTGCTTTTGCTGACCTACGGCATCGGCATGACCGCCCCTTTCGTGCTGGCGGCGATGTTCATCGGTCCGTTCATGCGGTGGATGGCGCGGTTTCGCCAGCATCTGGGCACCGTTGAAAAGGTCATGGGCGCTTTGCTGATTGTGTTCGGCGTGCTCATCGCGACAAACTCGATGAATTATATTGCGCAATGGATGCTGGAAACCTTCCCGGTTTTCGGGTCCATCGGTTAATCAAAAGGGAGCGAGGATATGAACCTTATCAAGACCTGCCTGACCGTTCTGAGCCTGACACTGGCCACCTCGGCCTTTGCGAGCGAGATCGGCGATGACGGTTTGCACAAAGCAGACTGGATGCGCGACACCTTCAAGGATCTGGGCGACGATCTGGCCGAAGCCAATGCGGAAGGCAAACGGCTGATGCTGATCGTCGAACAGCGCGGCTGCATCTACTGCAAGAAAATGCACGAAGAGGTGTTTCCCCTGCCCAACATCGACGCCTACCTGAAAGAGAATTACTTCGTCGTGCAGATCAACATGTTCGGCGACATTGAGGTGACGGATTTTGACGGGGAATCCCTGCCTGAAAAAGAGATGGTGCGCAAATGGGGCATGTTCTTTACGCCAACCATGGTGTTCCTGCCCGAAGAAGTCGCGGACGGCACACCCGCAGCCCAAGCGGCTGTTGCAACGGTGCCGGGAGCCTTCGGGCCGGGCACGACGTTCAACATGCTGAACTGGGTGGTTGAAAAGGGCTATGAGGGGGAGGAGCCCTTTCAGAAATACCATGCGCGCAAGCTGGGGGAAGCGTCGGACTGACGCCTGATCGTGTCGATAAAATCAGACATAACTAAAAATTCACAAAAGCGAATTTATAGTTGCGTCGTTTTGCCACTGGGGCTACGATCCTGTTCAAACAAGAGTCTGTGGGAGGACGCATGAAACGATCAATCTCCGCCTTGGTGGCGTCCGTCGGGCTTGCAACAGCAGCCTTCGCTGCGGATGTGCCGCCCAGCGATGTCACCTATACCGATGGCGCAATCGAGGCTTCGCTGACCGGCACGCCCGGTATCCCCGAAGACGGGGCCAAGGTTATCAGCAGCCGGGGGCTTGGCAATTGCGTGGCGTGCCACCAGATCAGTGCCTTGCCCGATGTCCCGTGGCAGGGCAATATCGGCCCGATGCTGGACGGCGCGGGCGACCGCTGGTCCGAAGCCCAGCTTCGCGGCATCGTGGCAAACGCCAAGATGTTGTTCGAGGGTACGATGATGCCCGCGTTCTACAAGGACAGCGGCTATGTCCGCCCCGGCAAGGCATTCACCGGCAAAGCGGCCGATGACACGCTGACACCCCTTTTGACCGCACAGCAGGTCGAGGATGTCGTGGCCTACTTGTCCACATTGAAAGAATAAAAGTCCCTTACTGGACTTCGTATAGGAGTATGAAAATGCAATTCACACGACGTAATGCGATCCTCGTGAGCGCAGGTGCCTTTGCTGCACTGTCTTTGCCAAAGCTGGCCTCTGCGGCAGCCGGCGATGACGCGATTGCTGCCTTCACAGGTGGTGCGGACATGGCAGACACAGGCATCACCCTGACAGCCCCAGAAATTGCCGAGAACGGCAACACCGTCCCGATCGAAGTCAACGCCGAGGGTGCGACCGAGATCATGGTTCTGGCCATGGGCAACCCGACCCCCGCGGTCGGGACGTTCAAATTCGGCCCGCTGGCCGGCTCGCAGCACGCATCCACACGGATCCGGCTGGCCGGTACGCAGGATGTTGTCGCCATCGCCAAGATGGCAGATGGGTCATTCGCCCGTGCCTCAAGCACGGTCAAGGTAACAATCGGCGGCTGCGGCGGCTAAGGTCTTAGAGGAATTAACAACATGGCATCCGATGCAAAACCACGCGTGAAAGTCCCTAAATCGGCAGCAGCCGGTGAGGTCGTGACGATCAAAACGCTTATCAGCCACCAGATGGAATCCGGTCAGCGCAAGGACAGCGATGGCAACAAGATCCCGCGCTCGATCATCAACCGCTTTACCTGCGATTTCAACGGCGAGAATGTGGTCGACGTCACACTTGAGCCCGCGATTTCGACCAACCCGTATTTCGAATTTGACGCGACTGTCCCAGAGGCAGGAACGTTTAAATTCACATGGTACGACGACGACGGTTCTGTCTACGAAGAGACAAAAGAGATCGCGATCGGCTAATCGTCTGTATTCTCGGGAGGAATAAGAATGAATAAATTCACTAAAGGTCTGGGTGCCTGCATGACCGCGATCTTCGTGGCATCAGGCGCCATGGCCGAACCTGCAGACGACAATCTTGTCATCAACGAGGATATTGAAGTTGTCACCCGCACAGCAGCACCCGCGCATCTGTCCGATGTGATGGACGAGGTGATGTCGGGATGGCTGTTCCGGGGCACGGAAACCCGTGCGATGGAAATGGATGATTTCGACAACCCCGGCATGATCTTCGTCGAACAGGCCGAGGATGTCTGGAACACGGCTGACGGATCCGAGGGCAAATCCTGCGCAGATTGCCATGGTGCATCCAGCGACATGGCGGGTGTGCGTCCGGTGTACCCCAAGTTTGTCGAAGCGGCTGGCGAAGTTCGTACGCTGGAAATGCAGATCAACGATTGCCGCGAGAACCGGATGGGCGCGGAAGAGTGGAAATATACCGGCTCTGACATGATCAACATGACGGCGCTGATTTCCTCCGTTTCGCGCGGTATGCCGGTCGATATTGCCATCGACGGACCTGCGCAATCCACATGGGAGAAGGGCAAGGAAATCTATTATACGCGCTATGGTCAGCTGGAGTTGTCATGCTCGAATTGCCATGAAGACAACTATGGCAACATGATCCGCGCGGATCACCTGAGCCAGGGTCAGATCAACGGCTTTCCGACATACCGCCTCAAGAATACCAAGCTGAACGCTGTTCAGGACCGTTTCAAGGGCTGCATCCGCGACACGCGCGCGGAAACATTCGCCCCCGGTAGCCCTGAGTTTGTGGCGCTCGAGCTTTATGTCGGATCGCGCGGCAACGGCCTGTCCGTCGAAGGACCGTCCGTCCGCAACTAACGGATCACGGCCCCGCCTTGCACCAGTGAGGCGGGGTTTTTCGCCCATATCCTATTCATACATGCGCATGTATAGGCGCACCGCAGAGGCCCCTTTATGATTTCTCGTCGTGATTTTCTTCAGGCCAGCATGGCAGCCACCGCCCTTTACGGCGCGTCGGCCTATGGCAATTGGGGCAAGCTTGCCGCACAGCAGGCGCTGACGCAGGACAAGCTGCTCGAGTTTGACACCTTCGGCAATGTCAGCCTGATCCACATCACCGACATTCACGCACAGCTCAAGCCGATCTACTTCCGTGAACCCTCTACCAACATCGGCGTGGGCGACAACAAGGGTGCCGTGCCGCATGTCACGGGCGCTGATTTCCGCAAGCTCTACGGCATCGACGACGGCAGCGCGTCGGCCTATGCGCTGACTTATAATGATTTTGCATCGCTGGCTCAGGGCTATGGCAAGATGGGCGGGCTTGACCGCGTGGCGACCGTGATCAACCAGATCCGCGCCGACCGGCCCGATGCGCTGTTGCTGGATGGCGGCGACGCCTGGCACGGCAGCTATACCTGTTACCAGACCCAAGGGCAGGACATGGTCAACGTCATGAACGCGCTCAAGCCCGATGCGATGACGTTTCACTGGGAGTTCACGCTGGGGTCCGATCGCGTGAACGAAATCGTCGAGGGGCTGCCGTTTGCGGCTCTTGGGCAGAACATCTTCGACGCCGAATGGGACGAGCCGACCGAGCTTTTCCCACCCTACAAGTTCTTCGAGACCGGCGGCGTCAAGGTGGCGGTGATCGGGCAGGCCTTTCCCTATATGCCGATTGCCAATCCCGGCTGGATGTTCCCCGAATACACCTTTGGCATCCGCGACGAACGCATGCAGGAGATGGTGGACGAAGTCCGCGCGCAAGGTGCCGAATTGGTCGTCTGCCTGAGCCACAACGGATTTGACGTGGACAAGCAGATGGCGGGCGTGGTCACTGGCATCGACGTGATCCTCTCGGGCCATACCCATGACGCGCTGCCCGAACCCGTGCTGGTGGGCGAGACGATCATCGTCGCGTCAGGCTCCAACGGGAAATTCGTCAGCCGCGTCGATCTGGATGTGCAGAACGGGCGTATGATGGGGTTCCGGCACAAGCTGATCCCGATCTTTTCGGATGTGATCGCCCCTGACGCTGAGATCACCGCGCTGATCGATGAACAGCGTGCGCCCTATCTCGATCAGTTGACCGAAGTGATCGGCAAGACCGGCGAGGATCAACTGCTGTACCGGCGTGGCAATTTCAACGGCACCTGGGACGATCTGATCTGCGACGCGTTGCTGTCCGAGCGGGAGGCCGACATCGCGCTCAGCCCCGGCGTGCGGTGGGGTCCGTCGATCCTGCCCGGTCAGGACATCACGCGCGAGGATATCTGGAATGTCACCTCGATGACGTATCCCGAAGCCTATCGCTCCGAAATGACAGGTGAGTTTCTGAAGGTCGTCCTCGAAGACGTGGCCGACAACCTGTTCAACCCCGATCCCTATTATCAGCAGGGCGGCGACATGGTGCGCACCGGCGGGCTTGGCTACCGCATTGACGTGACCGAACCCCAAGGCAGCCGCATCAGCGAAATGACCCTGCTGAAAACCGGCGAGCGGATTGACCCGGAGAAGACCTATCAGGTCGCCGGTTGGGCCAGTGTCAACGAAGGT
>JAGXHB010000084.1 GCA_024636425.1 Roseobacter sp. | reverse complement strand
GATGAAACTTAGAATTGCATTATCCACATTGGCACTGGCGGTTCTGCCGTCGCTCGGGTTTGCGATGTGTTCTTCGGAACAGCACGTCATGTCCTGCGCGGAAGGAACGGTTTATGACGCCGAAACCTCAAGCTGCGTGACGTCCGTTACGTCGTGACTGTCGTGACCCGTGACTTTGGCTAAGCCTTCGTTCGGGTTGTAGCGCTAGCCCGTCTGGTGAAATATCTGATGGCGTTCGGCTTTTTTCATCTTTGCCTGCGACAACCCGGTCTACCGTGCGGGGCAGTCAAAGGTGGAAATCAGATGAACCAGGTCGTGGCTTTCGGAAAACAGCAGTCGCCTGCGGTCTCGGCAGCGGGTCACAACGTGCGCCTGCCGCTCAGCAGGCGTGCTAAGGCTGCTATCGTTGTGCGGTTGCTTCTGAACGAAGGGGCCGACATTCCGCTTGAGGAATTGCCGGACGATCTGCAAGCCTGCCTTGGCCAGCAGATGGGTGCGATGCGCACCGTTGACCGTGAGACGCTGGCCGCCGTGATCGACGAATTCGCTCAAGAACTTGACAGCATCGGGTTGTCCTTTCCGGGCGGCATTGTCGGGGCTTTGTCCGCGCTTGATGGCAAGATCAGCCGCCAGACTGCTGAACGCCTCCGCAGGGAGGCGGGCGTGCGCGAGTTGGGGGATCCGTGGGACCGGCTGCGCGCGCTTGATGCCGCTGAACTTGTTCAGATGATCGAAAACGAAAGTGTCGAGGTCGCAGCGGTTGTATTGTCCAAGCTGAAAGTATCGCTTGCCGCCAAGCTGCTTGGGCTGATCCCCGGACCCAAGGCGCGGCAGATCACCTATGCGGTGTCACTGACCAACAGCGTCACGCCCGAAGCTGTCGAACGCATCGGGCTGTCCCTTGCCAGCCAACTGGACAATGTGCCGGTGCGGGCCTTTGACGACGGGCCGGTGGAACGGGTGGGGGCGATCCTGAACTCCTCGACCTCGCTGACGCGCGACGATATGCTGACGGGGCTGGACGAAACCGATCAGGGGTTTGCTGATGCGGTGCGCAAGGCGATATTCACCTTCGGCAACATTCCGGCCCGCGTGGACGCCCGCGATATTCCCCGTATCCTGCGCGGGGTGGATCAGGATGAACTGGTGGTCGCACTTGCAGGTGCTGTTCAGGCGGGACTGACGGCAGTGACGACCTTCATTCTGGAGAACATGTCGGGACGCATGGCCGATCAATTGCGCGAGGCGATAGACGAGGCCGGAACGGTCAAACTCGCGGATGCGGAAAACGCGATGTCAGGGGTCATCGCGGTGATCCGCCAGATGGAATCTGACGGCGACCTGCGCCTGATCGAGACGGAGGATGAATGATCGCGCTTGTCGCGCGGGCTTTGGAGGGTTACGTGTTTGCACCTCTTTGTCTGCCTTACCTGCGAGAGGCTTATGCCCGATCCGAAAACCCCCGCCCAAGACCCCTTTCTGCGCCGCGCCGGTCACTATTTGACGAACGCTGCCATCGTGGGATTGATACGGTTTGCGCTTGCCATCCCGTACCGCGCGCGCGTGGCTTTCGTCGGGTGGGTGGTGCAGCATCTTCTGGGGCCGCTTGCCGGATATGCCGCAAGGGCGCGGGACAACGTCTCCATGATCTTGCCCGCTTTGTCCGAAGCTGATCGCAACCGGATCGTCTCGCGCTGTCTCAACAACGTCGGGCGCAGCTTCATAGAGAATTATTCGGCCAAGGAATTTCCGAAACGGATGGCGCAACTTGCACCTTCAGGCCCCGGTGTTGCAGCACTTGAGCGTGCTGCCGAGACGGGACAGGCGGTGATCCTGGTCACCGGCCACTACGGCAACTACGAAGCGGCGCGGGCTTGTCTGGTGGCCCGCGGATATGACATCGGCGGCCTGTATCGCGACATGAAGAACCCCTATTTCAATGCCCATTACGTCAAGACGATGGAGGCTTTCGGCGGTCCTGTTTTCCCCCAAGGACGGCGCGGCACGGCAGGTTTCGTGCGTCATCTCAAAGAGGGCGGGCAGCTTGTGCTGCTGTTCGACCAGCATGTTTTTGGCGCGCCCGCACTCGACTTCTTGGGGGAACCCGCAAACACAGCATTGTCCGCAGCAGAGCTTGCCTTGAGGTACGACGCGTTGCTGATCCCCTTTTATGGCATCCGCCAGCCCGACGGGATCTCGTTCGAAGCGGTGTTCGAGTCGCCTGTGGTCCACACCGACCCGGCCACCATGACACAAGCCCTGAACGACAGCCTTGCCGCGCGCATCAGGGCGGATCCGGAGCAATGGTTCTGGGTCCACCGCCGCTGGCGGATCCACGATAACTAGGGCTTATCTGATCCGCGCCGCCGCGGCGATCGGGCCGGTATCGCTTTGCTGGACCAGCACAACAACGGGCAGTTCACCTGTCACGGGTACGGATACCTCATATGGTGCAATCCCGTCCCATCGGCCCACCACGGTCCAGCCCTCGACGATATTGTGATAGTCAAAGGTATGCCCCGCGTTTTCGCCACGCTTGATCTTGGTCGTGGCCCGCGGGGTATAGCGTAACTGATGGATCGTGAAGGGGCCGGTGGTGGCTCCGATCGGCTTGGCGCTGATCAGAAGCTGGTCGCCTTCGCGCTCGATCTTCAGGTCGACGGTGGCAGGTGTTTCCTTATGCTCTGCGATCGCTTGCGAGACGATCATGGGCTTGGCCCCGACGACGTCGGTCTGCCCGTCGATGATCATTTCGGGGGTATAGATCGACTTGCGCCCGGCCATCGCAGCATAAGCGCGCTGGCGGCTTGCATGTGCTGGCGCGCCAAACGCATCCTTCCAGCCGATGTAGTCCCAATAGTCGACGTGCAGCGCCAGTGCGATCACATCGTCACGATTGGCCAGTTCGGCCATGATCGCATCAGCGGGCGGACACGAGGAACAACCTTGCGAGGTAAAGAGTTCAACCACCACAGGATGTTCTTGCGCAAAGGCAGGTGTCGCGCACAGCAAACACAGCGCGGTCGCGGATCGGATCAGGCTATTCATGTACGGGCAGCTTTCAAGATTTGTCCAATTTTTGTAGACTGGGAGATGTGCAATTACCACTCAAGTCTTGTTGAAGCACTGTAACCTCACAATAGATGGCATTTACATCAATTTCTGTACACAACGGTATACATTTGTTGCCGGACACGCTGATTACAGTTGAAACACGAACCGCAATACGGCATCTACACCTCAAGTCACCGACCCTTTTCAATCCAAACAGGGAGCTTTCCATGACCATTATAGTTGGCCAGGATACCGCCAAAACCCGCAAGACGCTGACCGCAGGCGACCAATCTGTCGCCTATTATTCGATTCCCGCCGCACAGGAAGCGGGGCTTGGCGATTTCTCGAAGCTGCCAGCCGCGTTGAAAGTAGTGTTGGAAAACATGCTGCGCTTCGAAGACGGCAAGACCGTGACCGTCGATGACATCAAGGCGTTTGCGCAATGGGCCGAACAAGGTGGCAGGAACCCCCGCGAAATCGCGTATCGTCCTGCCCGTGTTCTTATGCAGGATTTCACCGGCGTGCCCGCCGTGGTCGATCTGGCCGCGATGCGTGACGGTTTGGTTGCATTGGGCGGCGACGCCGACAAGATCAACCCGCTCAACCCCGTTGATCTGGTCATCGACCACTCGGTCATGATCGACGAATTCGGCAATCCGCGCGCGTTCCAGATGAACGTCGACCGCGAATACGAGCGCAACATCGAACGTTATACCTTCCTCAAGTGGGGCCAGAAAGCGTTCAACAACTTCCGCGTCGTGCCCCCCGGCACCGGCATCTGTCACCAGGTCAACCTTGAGTATCTGGCGCAGACTGTCTGGACCGACAAGGATCAGAACGGCGATGAAGTCGCCTATCCCGACACGCTTGTCGGTACCGACAGCCACACCACCATGGTTAACGGCATGGCCGTTCTGGGCTGGGGTGTTGGCGGGATCGAAGCCGAGGCGGCCATGCTGGGTCAGCCGATTTCGATGCTGATCCCCGAAGTTGTCGGCTTCGAGCTGACAGGCCGCATGATGGAAGGCACGACCGGCACCGACCTCGTGCTGAAAGTGGTCGAGATGCTGCGTGAAAAAGGTGTGGTCAACAAATTCGTCGAATTCTACGGCGCGGGCCTTGATAACCTGCCCTTGGCCGACCGCGCGACAATCGCGAACATGGCCCCCGAATATGGTGCGACCTGCGGTTTCTTCCCGATCGATGACGAAACGCTGCGCTACATGCGCACAACTGGTCGCGACGAGGACCGGATTGCACTGGTCAAGGCTTATGCTCAAGAAAACGGCATGTGGCGTCATTCGGATTATGCGCCGGTTTACTCGGATACGCTCAGCCTTGATATGGGCACCATCGTTCCGGCGATCTCGGGCCCCAAACGCCCGCAGGATTTCATTGCCCTGACCGAAGCGCACACAGCGTTCCGCAGCTATGTCAAAGGTGTGCGGTCAGGCAGCGACGTGTCCTCCAACGCCGAAGTCCGTTGGGAAGGCGAGGGCGGCCAGCCGGAACCACGCGACATTCCGGGCGACGAAGGCAGCCACAGGCGTGGCTATGTGCGGACCGATGACGGCAACTACCAGCTGCATGACGGGTCCATTGTGATTGCGTCGATCACGTCCTGCACCAACACCTCCAACCCTTACGTCATGATCGGGGCCGGCCTTGTCGCACGCAAGGCGCGTGCATTGGGTCTGAACCGCAAGCCATGGGTCAAGACGTCGCTTGCGCCCGGTTCTCAGGTGGTTTCGGCTTATCTTGAAGCCGCAAATCTGCAGGAAGATCTGGACGCCATCGGCTTCAACCTTGTGGGCTATGGCTGCACGACCTGTATCGGCAACTCGGGCCCTCTTGATCCCGAGATCAGCAAGGCGATCAACGATTACGATCTGATCGGCACGTCGGTTCTGTCGGGCAACCGCAACTTCGAAGGCCGCATCAGCCCCGATGTGCGCGCCAACTATCTGGCGTCGCCTCCGCTCGTGGTGGCCTATGCGCTGGTCGGTGACATGAACGTCGATCTGGCCAACAGCCCGCTGGGGCAGGACAAGGACGGCAACGATGTCTACCTCAAGGACATCTGGCCCACATCGGCGGAAATCGCGGAACTGGTCGAGAAGACCGTGACGCGCGAAAGCTTCCAGGAGAAATACGCCGACGTGTTCAAAGGCGACGAAAAGTGGCAGGCGGTCGAAACAACCGACAGCCAGACGTACGATTGGCCGCCCACGTCGACCTATGTGCAGAATCCGCCCTATTTCCAGAATATGTCGGCAGAGCCGGGCAAGATCACGAACATCGACGACGCCAAGGTTCTGGCCGTCTTGGGTGACATGATCACGACCGACCACATCAGCCCCGCAGGGTCGTTCAAGGAAAGCACGCCTGCCGGTCAGTATCTGGTAGAGCGGCAGGTGCCCGTGCGCGAATTCAACTCGTACGGCAGCCGTCGCGGCAACCACGAGGTGATGATGCGCGGTACTTTCGCGAACATCCGCATCAAGAACGAGATGCTGGATGGTGTCGAAGGCGGCTATACCAAGGGCCCTGATGGTGCGGAGACCTCTATCTTCGACGCTGCCATGGCCTATCAGGAGCAAGGCACGCCGTTGGTCATCTTCGGTGGCGAGCAGTATGGTGCAGGCTCCAGCCGGGACTGGGCGGCCAAGGGTACGGCGCTGCTGGGCGTCAAGGCCGTGATCGCCGAGAACTTTGAACGGATCCACCGCTCCAACCTGGTTGGCATGGGCGTCATCCCGTTTGAATTCACCAACGGTGACACCCGTAAATCGCTTGGTCTGACCGGCGAGGAAACCGTGTCGATCTCGGGTCTGGACACGATCAAGCCGCTGCAGGAAGTGCCCTGCAAGATCACGATGGCGGATGGGTCCGTGAAAGAGATCCAGATCAAGTGCCGTATCGATACCGCGATCGAGATCGAATATATCGAACATGGCGGCGTGCTGCATTACGTGCTGCGCGATCTGGCGAAATCCGCCTGAAGCCCTAGGGCATAAACTGTTCTGAACGCCCGCCAGCATCGCCTGGCGGGCGTTTTTCGTTCCGTGTATGTCCTATGACGCGATTTTTCGCCAAAATCGGCCCTACGGTGAAGAAATACCAGATTTGGTGTTCACAATCGCGCATTTGCCCCACACACTGTTTGCCGAAGCCGCATTATTTCCGCTAATACGGCAGTGATTATCAGTTCAGGTG
>JAGXHB010000083.1 GCA_024636425.1 Roseobacter sp. | reverse complement strand
GCCCCATGTCGCGCATCGCGGTCTCGGCCTGCGCGATATCCGCGCCTTGGGCCGCTTGCGTTGCCGCCGACACCCGTTTGCCACCGCCTTGCCCGTCTCGGAACGTCCAGCCTTCCGTTGTCCACCGGCGGGCAGCCGGCCACGTGCCGTCAATCGCATCGTAAAGCTGCGCAAGATCGGGCGTCATGGAAACGCCGCTTGCAGCTTTTGCACCGCAACGTCGATTTCGGACTGGTCATTGCCCCGGATCACGACATGCGCGCCATATTTGCCGTCTTTCTGGAACGGGTAAGATCCGATGGCAAGCAGCGGGTGATCCTTGGCCACCTGCCCCAACGGGCCTGCGATGTCTCCTTCGCCGCGTTCAATGCGCAACGTGCTGCTGATCAGCGGCGCGCCCCCAGTCAGTGTGGGCAGCACGCTTGCGACCATCGCTTCGAATACGGCAGGGACACCGGCCATGACATAGACATTCTCAAGCTGGAAACCGGGCGCGACCGAGACGGGGTTTTCGATCAGGATCGCACCTTCGGGAATACGCGCCATGCGCAGGCGCGCTGCGTTCAGGTCGGACCCGGATTTCTCGTAATGTGCAGCCAGCAAAGCGCGGGCGTCATCACGCACATCGATATCGCGCCCGAAGGCCGCTGCGATGCAATCGGCAGTGATGTCATCATGGGTCGGCCCGATACCGCCGCTGGTGAAAACGCTGTCATAGACCCGCGCCAGTTCCTGTACGGCGGCGATGATCGTGCCATGCTCATCTCCGACCACGCGCACTTCCTTGAGGTCGATCCCGACGCTGGTCAGCTGTCCGGCCAGATGGTGCATGTTGGAATCGCGCGTGCGCCCCGACAGAATTTCGTCACCGATCACGATCATGGCAGCTGTGGGGTTTGGCATGGGCCTGTCTCCTTGAGGGGGCGTCGATTGAGGTATAGGTCAGCCCTCATGCGCTTTCAAACTGAACTTGTTCCCGCCCGCCTGATCCGCCGCTACAAACGGTTTCTGGCCGACTGCACGCTTGAGGATGGCACAGAGGTGACCGCCCATTGCGCCAACCCCGGGTCGATGATGGGGCTGGCAGAACCCGGCATGCGCATCTGGCTGGAACCCAATGATGATCCCAAGCGCAAGCTGAACTATGGCTGGCGGTTGGTAGATCACGAAAACGGGCATTTCACCGGCGTCGATACGTCCCTGCCCAACCGCGCCGTGAAGGCCGCACTCGAGGCGCGGGCAATCCCCTCGCTGGCCGCTTATGGCACCGTCAGGGCAGAGGTCAAATATGGCGAGAACTCCCGAATTGATTTCCTGCTGACCGAACCGGGATTGCCTGATGCCTATGTTGAAGTGAAATCGGTCACCCTGTCACGCCAGCCGGGCATCGCTGAGTTTCCCGACAGCGTCACGAAACGGGGCGCGAAACATCTGGGCGAGCTTGCGCAGATGGCCCGTGCAGGCCACCGCGCGGTTCTGCTTTATCTGGTTCAGCGCACAGATTGCACCGCGTTTCAGGTCGCGGCGGATATTGACCCGGTCTATGACGCCGCTTTTGCGGCCGCACGCTCCGAGGGACTGGAAACCTTGGTCATTGGCACACATATACTGCCACATGAGGTCACTTTGTCAGCATCATTGACCTTATCGGACGGACAGTGACTGGCCAGCAGGGGAAACCCGCGCTAAATAGACGGAAATAGAGCAAAAATTTATAGTGGAGACGCCGGTGATGATGGAACACCGAGGACGCCAGACCAAAGACGGCATACGCATCTACGATCCGTCGGATTTCGAAGGGATGCACGCGGCTGGCAAACTGGCCGCGCAAATTCTGGACGAAGTCATTGATCATGTCTTTGTCGGGCAGACGACAGGGGCCATTGACGGCGTCATCACGCAGATGATCGAGGATGCAGGGGCAAAATCGGCCACCATCGGCTATAAGGGCTATCAGCACGCAAGCTGCATTTCCATCAATCACGTCGTTTGCCACGGCATCCCCGGCGACAAGAAACTGAAGGACGGCGACATTCTGAACATCGACGTCACCGTGATTGTCGATGGCTGGTATGGTGACAATTCACGGATGTATGTCGCGGGCAAGCTGCCCCGCAAGGCCGAGCGGCTGATTGATGTGACCCACGATGCCCTGATGCGCGGGATCGAGATTGTGAAACCCGGCAATACCTTTGGCGACATCGGGCACGCGATCCAAAGCTTTGTCGAAAGCCACCGGATGAGCGTTGTCACGGATTTCTGCGGGCACGGTCTGGGTCGGGTGTTTCACGCGCCGCCCAACGTCCTGCACTATGGCCGCCCCGGCACCGGTGCCGTGCTGGAACCCGGCATGTTCTTTACGATCGAGCCTATGGTAAATCTGGGGCGCGCCGAAACCAAGATCCTGTCGGACGACTGGACAGCCGTCACCCGCGACAAATCCTTGTCGGCGCAATTCGAACACTCGATCGGAGTGACTGAAACAGGCTGCGAGATATTCACCCAGTCACCCGCAGGCAAGTTTCATCCGACCTATTCCCGGGACTAGCCTTTGCGCTTGGCCATTTTGTACTCGGTCACCGCCCAAAGGATGCTTCCGGCGTATGCAAAACAGCATGCTACCAAGGTCGCCCAGGGAAAGCTGACAAGGCAGGCGATGAAGGCCGTAAAGAACACGAGGAAATAGGTCACGTTTGTCCGGGAAAAGCTGACCGATTTAAGCGACCATGTCGGAATACGGCTGATCATGATCCAACCGATCACCATGATATAAATGCAGGCCAGAAGATCGGGCATCGCTGCACCGGGGCCAAAAGCGTAGGGCAGATAGATCGGCAGCATCACCATCATCGCGCCCGCAGGCGACGGCACGCCGGTGAAATAGCCGCTGTCGTCCAGCGGATCCTTGGTGCGGGAATCGACGTTGAACCGGGCCAGACGCATGACGCAGCAGATCGCAAAGACCAATACCGCCAGCCATCCGGCGCGATAGAAGTCCTGCAACCCCCAGAAATAGACGACAAGCGCCGGTGCGACCCCGAAATTGACGAAGTCGGCCAGACTGTCCAGTTCGGCCCCGATCTTGCTGTCACTGCCAAGATAGCGTGCGGCGCGGCCATCCATCCCATCAAGGATGCAGGCCAGCGTGATCAGGAACACAGCCAGCGCGAACTTGTCTTCCGCCGCAAAACGAATCGCCGAGATGCCGGCGCAGATGGCGGCAATCGTCAGCATGTTCGGGATCAGTTGAAGGACCGAGAATTCGCTTTTCGACTTGTCGACGGGGGTGGGTGCGGGGGATTGATCGGCCATTTATGAAAGCTCTGCCAAGACGGTTTCGCCTGCGACCATCGTCTGACCGATCCGGACACGCGGTGCCACACCTGCGGGCAGATAGACGTCCAGCCGTGACCCGAACCGGATCAGACCGAACCGCTGCCCGGCCTGCGTATGCGCGCCGGTTTTTGTGAAACAAACGATGCGACGCGCGACAAGCCCGGCAATCTGCACCACGGCGATGTCGCGGCCATCGTCCATGGTGATGCGCAGGCTGTTGCGTTCGTTGTCCTCGCTTGCCTTGTCGAGAGAGGCATTGAGGAACTTGCCCGGACGATATGCGATCTCGGTGATCTCACCGGCGACGGGGGCGCGGTTTATGTGGCAGTTGAAGACGTTCATGAACACGCTCACACGGGTCAGCGGCACATCGGGCATCCCAAGCTCTGCCGGGGGGGTCGCAGGTTCGATCAGCGACACGATGCCATCGGCGGGGCTGATCACCAGATTGCTGCCCTCTGGCGTTACGCGTTCCGGGTCGCGAAAGAAGTAATAGCACCAGACGGTCGCGCCGACGCCGACCCACCCGAGAACATCGGCAATCAGGAACAGCACCAGGGTAATCGCGGCGAAAATCGCCACAAACTTGCGCCCCTCGGGGTGCATCGGTTTGATGAAGGTGCTGGTCATGCTTAGGCTCATGGGGGCGTCTTTCCTGGATAGCGTCCCCTACGACATAGGCCGAAGCGCCCTGAATGCAAAGCGGCAACATGGCTGCGTCATGTCTTGAGATATAGGCCGCCTTGTTTCAGCTTGGGGCCGCCAGTTCCAGCATGGTAATCCACGTGTCACCGTATTTGCGCTTGTCCGTCCGGATGAACCCTTCGGGCGGGTCCATCGCAGCACTTTCTTCCCAGACCACGGTCGCGCCCGGTGCCAGCCACCCGCCTGCCGCTGCGCGCGCAAGAGCGGACTGCCCCATCCCCTTGCCATAGGGCGGGTCCAGAAAGACCAGATCGAAGGGCGGGTTCTGACAAGCGGCCAATGCAGTGGCATCGCTGTGCAGGACCGCCGTATCATCGCCTGCCCGCAGCTTCCTGATGTTGTCCCCGATCAGCTTCTGCGCCACGCGACCGTTTTCGACGAATGTCACACTTGCCGCACCACGCGACAGCGCCTCGAGCCCCAAAGCACCGGTGCCCGCAAAAAGGTCCAGCACCCGCGCACCTTGCAGGACGTCAAGATGGGTCAGCATGGAAAACAGGCTTTCGCGCACACGGTCCGATGTGGGGCGAAGATGCGCCTGCGCATCGCCCTTGCCCACGTCGGCCAGAACCGTTCCCCGATATTTCCCCGCGATGATCCTCATGCCTTGAGAAGCGCTTTCATGTCCGTCGCCGGGTCTTCGATCAGCGCAGGTGCGGGTGACTTGCCAGCTTCGATCAGGCGGCGGCCGATCATGAAGCCGCGGGGGTCGTTCATCGCATCCACCGCCAAAAGCTGATCGCCGCGATAGTACCAGAACGCGACGCTGTCGGCGTCCGTGCGGCGCGTGATGACGCGGTCATAGCCTGTGTTCAGCCCCGCGATCTGCAACTTGACGTCATACTGGTCCGACCAGAACCAAGGCGTGGCGACATAGTCCTTTTCCGCGCCCATGATGTTTTGGGCAACCACTTCGGCCTGATCAATGGCGTTTGGCACCGATTCCAGCCGGATACGCCGCCCGCGATAGGGGAACGACGTGCAATCGCCGGCCGCCCAGACCTGCGGTGCAGAGGTGCGTCCGTGGCCGTCTGTCCAGATGCCGTTGTCGATCTTGATCCCTGCAGCGTCGGCCAGATCCGTTGCGGGGCCGATGCCCACGCCGACGATCACGAAATCGACCAGCAGGTCCGATCCATCCGACAGCAGTGCGCCAGTCACGCGGGTCTCGCCGATCAGACGATCAAGCCCGATCCCCTCAAGGATCTTCACGCCATGAGACAGATGCAGGTCGCGGAAAAAATCGGACGTCTGCGGGGCCGCGACACGTTGCAGGATGCGGTCGCTCATCTCGACCAGTGTTACGTCCAGCCCCAGCTTGGCCGCGACCGACGCCGCCTCCAGCCCGATATAGCCTCCGCCGACGATCAGTGCCTTGTTGCCCTGCTCGAAGCGGGGGGCCATCGCATCCACATCCGCCAGATCGCGCACCACATGCACGCCGTCCAACGCGCCGCCGATGTGCCCCGGCAGTCTGCGCGGGACCGACCCTGTGGTCAGAACCAGATCATCATAAGACATATTCTCACCGTTGACGCGGATCGTCTGCCCGATGGTATTAATCGCTTCGACGCGGGTGCCCAGCATCAGATCAATGCCCAGGTCATCATAAAAGCTTTCGGGCCTCAGAAGCAGCCGGTCCAGTGATAGATCCCCCATAAGATAAGCCTTGGACAGGGGCGGCCGCTGGTAAGGGGGCACATGTTCAGCACCAATCAGGGTCACCTTGCCGTCGAAACCGGAATTGCGCAGTTTTGCCACGCATGACGATCCCGCCTGCCCCGCCCCGATCACAATAACATGTCCCATGATGTACCCTTTCCTCGAAAAACCGGTTTCCCGATCGCGCCCAAAGCCTATAACTAAGGTCGAGATAAACGCAATGACATGAAAGGTCACGCTTATGACGATTTCT
>JAGXHB010000082.1 GCA_024636425.1 Roseobacter sp. | reverse complement strand
GCTGGACGCTGCCGCAGCCAAGCGGACGCAAAAAGACGTGGCAGAGGTTGCTGCAAATTCGCGCGCAGCTATCCCGGTCGGCCGTTATGGCAAGCCGGAAGAATTCGCTGACGTTGTGACCTTCCTTGCCTCGGCGCGGGCCGGCTATGTCACAGGATCGCGCATCCGCATTGATGGCGGCGCGATCAAGTCGATCTGATCTGCAGGCACGAAACCTGACGCGGCACCACGTATCGGGCCGCGTCAGTTCAGCAATGTTAGCGGCCCGTATGCCCCGTAAGCGTCGCGCGGGGACGGGTTGTCGGGATGCGACCTGCCTCCGAAATGGTGGATGATACCAGAGACGGCGTTCAGAGACGTCTGTACCGCGCCTTCCACCCAGGCAGGTGTCCAGCTTACGCCGTCGCCTGCAATGAAAATACCGCGCTGCTCGGCGGGCATGTCGTCTTGCATGAAATGGCCGAACATCCGGTGATTATAGCGGTAATGGCCGGGTAAAGCGCCTTTGAACGCCCCGAGGAAGTTTTCATCGGCTTCCCAGCTAACGGTGATCGGATCACCCATGATGTGCCCGCGGATGTCCAATGTCGGGTAAATCTTGTTCAAAGCGCTTAGCGCCAGTTCGACCCGCTTGACCGTCGGCAGCGGCAAGACCTTGAGAGCGTCTGTCATCCATGAGTAGCTTAGACAGATGACGGAGGGTTTGTCCGGCCCGTTGTCGAACAGATAGGTGCCACGCGTCATCCGGTCGGTCAGGGTTATCGACATCATGTCCCGGCCCGTTTCGGGATCCTGGTCCTTCCAGAACGGGCGGTCGACCATCACGAAGGTTTTTGCGGATTGCATATAGCGCGTGCGGTCCAGGGCCATCCACAGATCTTGGGAGAACAGCGTTTCTTCCGTGTCGATCTGGGTCGTCAGAAGATGGGTCTGGCAGGTCACCAAAACGGCGTCGAAGTCTTCCGCACGACCCCATTTGTCAGTGACCTCGATGGCATTCTCGGCCTGCCGTCTGATGCGTGCAGCACCACTGCGCGTGGCCCCGCCGTTCAGACTGGCCAGACTGGTGCCTTTGGGCCAATGGGTCACAGTGTCGGGCTTATGGGTCCACAGGTTGCGCGGCACCTGTTCCACGCCTCCGATGATATAGCGTTGGTGGTCGTCAAGCTCCGTCACATTTACCCGCAGGATTTCCAGCATCGAATTCGGGAAATCCGAATCCCAGCCGCCTGTGCCAAAGCCGACCTGTCCGAACACCTCGCGGTGATGGAAAGACAGCTTCTGAAATGCCTTGGATGAGGCGACGAAGTCATAGAATGTTCTTTCGTCCCACGCCTCAACCAGAGGGGCCCAAATTTCCTTGATGCGCGGAATGTCACGGTCGCGGATGGCTTGTTTGAGCGCGCTGAAGTTTGCGCCTTCCTCCAGCGCGTCCGCGTAGGCTTGCGCAACTTCGGCAAAAAGTGGCGGCAGATCGGCGAGCGTTTTCGCGTAGTGGGTCTGGCCCAGCAGATCAATCACCGTAGACCCGGCAGCGGGCGTCAGGGGGTTCGGGAAAGGCGCGCTTTCGAGCCCCAGCAGATTGACATAATGGTAGAACCCTGTCGACGATATTGGAAAGCGCATGCCCCCAAGCTCTGCAATCACGCCGTCCACCCCCTCGAACGGTTGAGAGCGCAGCCTGCCGCCAAATTGACCGGATTCGAACAGGATCGGCAAAAGGCCAAGCTTCATCAGTTCGTAGCCGGCAATGACACCCGCCGCGCCCGAACCGATGATCGCAACCTTGGAGCCCAACGCGGTTTGCGGCACGGAGCCAAGCCCTGCGGGGTGGCTGATCCATTCCTCATACGGGAACGGAAAATCTGGGCCAAAGACGGTTACAGGTTTCATTCGAGCTTTCCATAAAGGTCTGATCTGCGGTCGCGCAGATGAAATTGCTTTGTGCGTGCATCGAGCAAGGCGGCGCGGTCAAGCGTTGCGTAAAAAAGGCCAGTATCGCTCTTGCCAGCGCGGACTACATCATTGCCATCCGGTCCGCAAATGCACGATAGCCCGTTGTAATTGAACACGCCTTCGCGTCCGCGATAGTTGCAATACGCGAGGTAAACGGCATTTTCTTCTGCGCGGGCAGGGACAAGTCTCGTCGCGACACTCTCGAAGGGTTCCATGTTCGCAGTTGGTGCAACGATAAGGTCGGCACCGCGCATCGCAAGGTCGCGCGCGACTTCCGGAAACTCGATGTCATAGCAGATCGCAAGGCCGACCCGCCATCCGCCAAGCTGGACTATTGGCGACAGGGCGGGGCCCGCGGTAAATTGCGCACGGTCTACCTCACCGTAAAGATGCGTCTTGTGATAGAGCGCCCGCTCAACCCCGGTCTCGTCCACGGCGATACAGCTGTTGTAGGGGAGGATCGGGTGAGGTGTCGGTAAGCCGACGACCAAGGCGATCCGATGTGCCGCGGCAAGATCACAAACCTGCTGTCTTACGGCTTCATAAGATCGGGAGTTTGCAGATGTCGCCGCTGCCCCGATGTTATACCCCCCGATGAACATTTCAGGCGACATCAGCAGCTGCGCGTGCGCTTCTGCAGCTTCCCGAACAGCCGAAGCCAGACGTTCAAGGCTGTCCGCTATGCTGTCATCGGGGGGCGTCTGCCAAATGGCAATTTTCATCTTGGGATAACCCGGCTAATTCGAGGTTGATTTTCAGCCGCAAGGTAGCTGACGTGGCTGCCAAGTTCCAGCAGCGGATCCATCGCTTCACTCTCCGGTGCTTGTGGGGTGATGAGGCTCACGAAACCGGTGCCAACGCTGCAGATCACCGGCGTTCCAGCGCGCGAATGGCGGCCTTCTATTCAGCCGTTTTCAAGTGTAGAGAAGTGATCTGACGCCTAACAACGGATGAGACAGATATGACCCCAGGTGCCCGCGTTTCGGCTGCGATCGAGATACTGAACTCTATGGCCGACGGTGTTCCCGCTGAACAGGCTTTGACCCGTTGGGCGCGGGCCAGCCGCTATGCCGGCTCCAAGGATCGCGCTGCCGTGCGCGATCATGTGTTCGATGTTCTGCGCCAGCGCCGCTCCGCCGCGCATTTCGGCGGGGGAGAGGACGGGCGCGCGCTGATGATCGGCCAGCTTCGCCAGCAGGGCGCTGATCTTGATGCGCATTTCAACGGGGAAGGCCACGCGCCGCTGCCGCTGACGGACGCGGAGCGTACCGCACCCGCTGCCCCCACAGAGCAGGCCGTGGTCTGGAACCTGCCGGACTGGATCATGCCTGCGTTTGAGACATCTCTCTCGGATCGGGCAGAGGCTGTCGCGAAGGCTCTCCAGTCCCGCGCGCCCATCACCCTGCGTGTCAATCTGGCCAAAGCCGAGCCCGCTTCCGTCGCGGCGCGACTGGCCGCCGAAGACGTCATGACACGGCCCAATCCGGTCGCCAAGTCGGCTTTGACGGTGATCAGGGGCGAGCGCAAGATCCGCAACACATCGCTTTATCAGCAGGGTGAAATCGAGCTGCAGGATGCGTCCAGTCAGGCAGTTGTCGCACTGATGCCAAAGGGGGCGCGTGTGCTTGACTACTGCGCGGGCGGTGGGGGCAAGGCGCTGGCCATTGCGATGGATCCCGCAGTGGAAGTGTTCGCCCACGACATCGATCCTCGCCGGATGGCTGATTTGCCGGAACGGGCCGCACGGGCCGGCAGTGTCATCCATCAGCTGGATGCCGAGGCGGTCGGGGAAAAAGCTCCCTTCGATGTGGTTTTATGCGACGCGCCTTGCTCGGGAAGCGGTGCATGGCGTCGCGCAGCCGAAGGGAAATGGACCCTCACAGCCGCGCGCTTGTCCGAGTTGACTGAGATTCAGGACACCATCCTTGACCGCGCCGCCGGTCTTGTCGCGGAAAACGGACATCTGGTTTATGCCACCTGCTCGGTGCTGCAAGCCGAAAACGAAGACAGGATCAAGGCATTTCTGGCGCGGCACGCTGGCTGGTCATGTCTCTTTCAGCACCGTTTCAATGTCGATGACGACGGCGACGGCTTTTACACCGCACACTTGAAAAGATAGTTATCCCATGCAAGACAACTTATGCGCGATACCGGATGCTGATTAACGGTTGATTCACTTCCCTGCGCGTAGATGGGTGCAAATCTCAATGCGGGGGTATGTTCTTGGCGGACCGAGTTGGCAGTTTCCCGTTGGTGTCTGGCTGGCGGCTGGCGGTGTTGTCCGGGGCAGCCGCGATGTCCATCGCCTTGGGGCTGAACGGAACCTCACGAGAGATGTCTTTGATATTGCTGGCAGTCGGCGGTACCGTCGCGCTGGTCGCAACGGTTGCCGCACTTCATGCCACCTATCGTCAATTGAGGTCGCGTCAAAGCAGGGCGGCTGTCAAGGCGTTCATCGCCCACGACGCCAGCCCCAGCTTCTTTGCCGATGTTGATGGTGCAATCACAGCGATGAATGTCGCGGCGACAAAGGCGTTCAGTACCGAGCCTTTCCAGACCGTGACCGGCGTTTTCAACAGCCAGTTCGCCAATCCTGCCGCGATCGTTGCCCGCCTTCAGATCCGCGCCGCCAGCGGTGATGTGGCGCGCGAGGATGTGGTGACGGCGGACGGTCATCTTCGTGTGTCGGCGCATCCCATTGCAGACGGTTTTTTGTGGCGGCTGGAAACGGTACAAAGCCAGCCCTTGCGCAAAAGCAATCGGAGCGACCAGAGTTTGCCGATGATCATGGTTGGTCGCTCTGACGCGGTTTTGTTCATGAATGACGCCGCACGCCGTCTGGTGGGCGCGCGGGTTCTCACGCTTGACCGCATTTTCAAGAGACTGCCTGTTAGCCATGGTGCGCTGGCCGAAGTGACAACCGCCGCCGGTGGTGAGGTCATGCTGATTGCGCAGATCCCCGCAGGCGCGGGCCGTCGCGCGCTTTATCTGTTGCCGGGCCACGCCGACACCGCACGCGACACCGACTGGCTGGCGCTGCAACAGCTGCCTATTCCGCTGGTAAAGGTGGCTGCCGATGGAACAGTGCTGTCCTTCAATGACATGGCCGCCTATCTGATCGGGCCGTCATTGGTGCGCGACACGCATCTGTCGTATCTGATGGAAGGCTTGGGGCGGCCGATCACCGACTGGGTCGCCGATACACTTGCGGGACGGCTTGCGCAGAAGTCCGAGTTTCTGCGGCTGAAGCGGGAAGACCGCGAGGTGTTCGTGCAGGTCACCCTGAACCTTGTCACGGAAAAGGGCGCGCCCGTTCTTGTGGCAGTTCTGAATGATGCAACCGAGCTCAAGACGCTCGAAGCGCAATTCGTCCAAAGCCAGAAAATGCAGGCAATCGGCCAACTGGCAGGGGGCGTTGCTCATGATTTCAACAACCTGCTGACGGCCATTTCTGGGCATTGCGACCTTTTGCTTTTGCGACACGATCAGGGGGATGCCGATTTCAGTGATCTGGTGCAGATCAACCAGAATGCCAACCGTGCGGCGGGACTTGTCGGACAACTGCTTGCCTTTTCGCGCAAGCAGACGTTGCGGCCAGAGCTGTTGAACATGCGGGACACGCTGGCGGATCTTACCCATCTGTTGAACCGCCTGGTGGGCGAGAAGATCACGCTCACGCTTAGTCATGATCCTCTACTGCCGCCGATCCGCGCCGATAAACGTCAATTGGAACAGGTGTTGATGAACCTTGTAGTGAACGCGCGCGATGCGATGCCTTGCGGTGGTGAGATCAAGATTGCAACCGAATGCCTTGATCTGGCCGAGCCGCTGAAGCGGGACCGTGTGACTGTACCGGCAGGAAAATACATCTCTGTTCAGGTCACCGATGAAGGTCAGGGCATTGCCCCCGACAAGCTGCAAAAGGTGTTCGAACCGTTCTACACCACCAAACGCACCGGCGAAGGGACAGGGCTGGGCCTGTCCACGGCCTATGGAATCATCAAGCAATCCGGTGGCTTCATCTTTGTGGACAGCACATTGGGGGTCGGCACGGCTTTCTCGCTTTATTTCCCTGTCATGACCCAAGACAAAACAGTTGCCCCCGCGGTGGTCCAGCCTCTGGCATTGGTTCCCAACCATACCGACGGAATCGTTCTGCTGGTAGAGGACGAAGCCCCTGTGCGCGCGTTTGCAAGCCGCGCCCTGCGGATGCGCGGCTATACGGTGCTCGAGGCGGATTCCGCCGAGGCAGCGCTCAAGACATTGGAGGACGAGACGCTTGCCGTCGATGTTTTCGTCACGGATGTCATCATGCCCGGCATGGACGGACCAAGCTGGGTCCGCGAGGCGCTGAAGGGGAGGCCGGGTGTGCCGGTCGTGTTCGTGTCCGGCTATGCCGAAGACAGTTTCAACGCAGCACAGATGACCATTCCGAATTCGGTATTTCTGCCCAAACCGTTCTCGCTGACGGATCTGACAAACACCGTGCATCAGCAGATGCGATGATCAGGTGATCGACTCGTATAGTGTGAATTCATCCGCAAACTTGCGTCGGAAGCGTTCTTCGATCTCGGCAGACAAGGTCAGGTCCATTTCGGGTGACACGTTCTCACGCTTGAGATCAAGCGTCACCTCAAGACGGTCTTCCAGAAATGCTTTCAAGCGGGGCTGGTCTTCATACTTGAAATAATGCGTAATTCCTGTGCCGTTCGGCTGGGGTGCCATGAAATTCAGCTGGCTGCCCACGTCGGCAAACCCCGGTTTGTTGCCTTTCATGTATGCCAGAATGAACTCGTCGAAGGTCACATCAAAGGTCGCGTTGTCTTTGCCCTGCATGAAGGGGCGGCGGCGGTATCTGTACCAGCTTCCCAGCCAGCTGATCGGCTCGCGCATCACGGCCATCAGCTCAAGCTCCGTATCGCAGACCTTCAGAAACATGGGGCGCACAAATCGGTTGTAGCGGTAGACAGGCGCGTGTTTCAGCATCGGCGGCTCGGAAATCACCATATCGGCTCGAGGGCGCAGCGCCGTCTCATAGGCGGTGGTGCCCGTTTTGGGGACGGACAGAAAGGCGAGCCTTTCCTTAAAGAAAACAAGCATTTGAGACTATTCCTTCATCCGTCTGGACCATTCACGCATGCGTCAACGATTATTTAATCTCTCCTGTGAAAAGATGGAACCAGAAACAATTCGATTGAAATGTTCTGCTTTTGGTCTCATATAGAACAGATAAAGAACAAAGCGATGTGGGGCAGGCAGCGATTGCGACCTGCGGACCACTGTGACACTAAGGGGATAACCTATCATGGCAACGGCAGATCTTTTGACTAT
>JAGXHB010000011.1 GCA_024636425.1 Roseobacter sp. | reverse complement strand
TTGAACCGGTCGCGGCCCCAGCGGGTATCCTCGCGCCCTTTGTACAGCGTCACCAACCTGTCCGCGACCGTCCGCGCGGCCTTGAGGTCGCTCTGCGCCAGTGCTTGCCCTGCGTCATGGTGCAACCCGTCCAGCCGCGCCAGACGGCTGAAAGCCGCCAGCTCGCGCAAGCACAGCAGCGCCAGCACCAACAGGACCGCGCCGATCAGGATGCTCATCCCAAGGCCGACCAAAGGATAGCGGGCCATCAGACCGGTGATGAAATTCCACGCCGCAATCGACACCAGCGCACCGATCAGCAGTGTGAAGAGCCACCAGAACAGTTTGACCAGTTTTGACGGTTTGCGCGCCGCCAGACGGGCCGCGATCTGCATCGCCTGACCTTGGGGGGCGGGCGCGTCGACATCCGGAACGGGCGGCGCATCGGCGACCGAAGGACGCGGTGACGCGTCTTCCTCCAGATCGAAAAGGATCGGTCCCTTGGCCATCAGTCGCGCCCCTTTTGCCATTCAAACCGGATATCCGGCAATCCGAAATCATTACCTGCCCCGTCGCTGCGGGCCACTTCGGCAAAGCCCGCCTTCACATAGAACCGGGCGGCACGGGTGTTGGCCGCAAAGCTCCAGAGCCCCAGATCCTCACGGCCAGTTTTTGCATGGTCCATCAGGCGGCGGGCGATCCCGCTGCCTTGCTGCGACGGCAGCAGGTACAGCCCGTGGATTTCGCTGCCGCGTCGGGCCACGAAGCCCACAATCTGCCTGTCGATACGCGCGACATCGACCCAGCCTGCATCAATCATGTCGCCCAAGGTGCCGATCTGCTCTGCGGCACTGTGCACGCGGGGCAGCCAGTCCAGCGCCGCGTTCGCCTGTGCCATGACGTCTGCCACCGTGCCAGCATCCAGCACATGCGCCGGTGCGACGTCTACGCCTGATGCGGTCATAGCCTGTCTCCGATCAGAAACTCCGCCGCGCGGTCCAACCGGATATGGGGCGGGCCGTCGCCGGGGCGCAGGTCCAGACGTGCCGGTGCAAACCGCATGATCTGGTAGTCCGCATCCAGCCATTTTTCAGCACCCGCACGTGCCGGGCTCAGCAGATGCGCAGGATCTTTGGGCAGTGCGCCGGGATAGAATGCAGCTTCCTTGCCGGTGTCCAGCAGACGGCCGCGTACGACATCAAGCGTTTCGCCGTCATGGGTCATCGTCGCTTCGGTGGTCGCGCGCAGCGATGCCAGCGACATCGCAGAGGTGCCAGCACCCGCAAACCGCGCGCGGTCGCGGGCATCGCGGGTCAACGCCTCCATGATGGCAGTCAGGCTGGGGTGCTGGGAATGGTGCAGATGGTCCGCCTTGGTCGCGGCGAACAGGATCTTTTCCACCCGCTTGCCCCGCAGGATCTGGGTCAGAAACCCGTTGCGACCGGGCCTGAAGCTGCCCAGGATGTCGCCCATCGCGGCGCGCAGATCCTCGACAGCACGCGGCCCCTGATTGATCGCGCCCAGCGCATCGACCAGCACGATCTGGCGGTCGATCTTGGCAAAGTGGTCACGGAAGAACGGCTGCACCACCTGCCGCTTGTAGGCTTCGAAGCGGCGGGCCATCTCGCGCAGCAAAGACCCGCGCGCCCCGTCGCCCCCCGGCAGGGGCGCAAAGGTCAGGACAGGCGAGCCCGCCAGATCGCCGGGCAGCAGGAAACGCCCCGGCGTACAGTCCGAATATCCATTCGCGCGCGCCGTCTTCAGGTAGCTGGCAAAGCTTGCCGCCAGTTTTTGCGCGACAGGTTCATCCAGCTTTGCAGCCGGGTCGGTCGCGGTGACAAGCGCGCGGTACTCCGCCGCCTCTTCGCGGGGGGCGATGCGGTCCAGAACCTGCGCCGACCACGTCGCGTAGTCGACGTCCATCAAGGCCAGATCAAGCAGCCATTCGCCGGGGTAATCCACGATGTCCAGATGCACCGTGCGCGGTCCCTGAAACCCCGCAAGCAATCCGTTGGGCCGTACCCGCAGCGACAGGCGGAGCTGTGAAATAGCGCGCGTGCTGTCGGGCCAGTGCGGTGTGGGGCCGGTGAGTGCTGCCAGATGGTTTTCGTATTCGAACCGCGGGACCGTATCGTCAGGCTGCGGCTGAAGAAACGCAGCCTCGATCCGGCCTTCAGCGGCGGCCAGCAGACCGGGCATACGCCCTCGGTCCAGCAGATTGGCCACAAGCGAGGTGATAAAGACCGTCTTGCCAGACCGCGCCAGACCGGTGACACCCAGACGGATCACGGGTTCGAAAAACACCTCGGACACGCCGTCCTGCACGTTTTCAACCTGCCGCCAAATTCCGTCGGCAATTCTGGAAAGTACCAAAGCCTGCGCCCGCCTGTCATTCACTGTCGGGCGTAACATAGGCACGGGGTCCGGGGATTGCCAGATGCCGCCCTGCACGCTAAATCCCCGCCATGTATCGCTATGCCCTGAAAATAGAATATCACGGCGCGCCTTTCGTGGGCTGGCAGCGCCAGATCGGCCTGTCGTCGGTACAAGGCGTCGTCGAAGCGGCATTGGCCAGAATTGAACCACGCACACATAACATTGCCGCTGCCGGTCGCACGGATGCGGGCGTGCATGCCCTCGGGCAGGTCGCACACTGCGATATGGCGCAGGCGTGGGATCCGTTCCGTCTGTCCGAAGCCTTGAATTATCATATGAAACCGCACCCCGTCGCCATCACCGACTGCGTGCAGGTCGATACCGGTTTTCACGCCCGATTTTCAGCGCGCGAACGTCAGTACCTGTTTCGCATCCTTGTCCGGCGTGCCCCTGCGACACATCAGGCAGGACTGGTGTGGCAGGTCAAAAAGCCCCTTGATATTGCCGCCATGCAGGAGGGTGCCGCGCATCTGATCGGCAAGCATGACTTCACCACATTCCGGTCGACCATCTGTCAGGCTGAATCGCCCGTCAAATCGCTGGACCGACTTGATGTCAGCACCGTCGAAACGCCGGGCGGCACGGAAGTGCATTTCGACGTGCGGGCGCGGTCGTTTCTGCACAATCAGGTACGCAGTTTCGTGGGCACGCTGGAGCGCGTCGGTGCAGGGTCGCTGACACCGGATGACGTGCGGTCAGCGCTTGATGCGCGGGATCGCACTGCCTGTGGTCCTGTCTGCCCCCCTCAGGGGCTTTACCTTGCGCATGTGACCTATCCGGTGGATCCATTCATCCGCTAGCTGCGCGTGATCGGTCGCCAATCGCCATGCTGCGCGCCCGTCAGATCCAACCTCTCGAATCCGTGCGCACCAAAGAAATCGCGCTGCGCCTGTATCAGGTTCGCCGTGCCGCGCGCTCGGTGCATTGTGTCGTACCACGCCAATGCAGCACTCAGGCACGGCACCGCGACACCGGACAAGACCGCTGCACCCACAACCTGCCGCAACGGTCCGATTGTGCCCTCAAGCGTTTCGATCATGGCGGGGGCAAGGATCAGCTCTCCGTCTGGCAGACCAGCGCGGAACGCCACGGCAATATCGTCCAGCAGCTTCGAGCGGATGATACACCCCGCCCGCCAAATCTCGGAGATGCGCGCCATATCAAGCTGCCAGTCAAACGCCGTTGATGCTGCCAGCAGAACGCCGAAGCCTTGCGCATGGCTGATGATGCGCGCGGCCAGCAGCGCCGAGGCGAGGGTCGCTTCATCCGGCAGGTCAGTAGTCTGCGCAGCGGTGGGCAGGACTGCATCCGCCGTTTCGCGCGTGGTCTTCGCGCTTGACCAACCGCGCGCGCCGACAGCGGCCTCGATCGTGCTGGCGGACTGGCCCAGTTTCAGCGCTTCGATTACGGTCCAGCGGCCTGTGCCTTTCTGCCCCGCCTGATCGAGTATCATATCGACCAAGGGTTTTCCGGTCGCCCCGTCTGTCGTTTGCAGGACTGCCGCCGATACTTCGATCAGATAAGATCCCAGCGGGCCGTCTTGCCAGCTTTCAAACAGCGCACCGATGTCAGGTGCAGACCGCCCGCCTGCATCACGCAGCAGGCCGTAGATCTCGGCGATCATCTGCATGTCTGCGTATTCGATGCCATTGTGGACCGTCTTGACGAAATGCCCTGCCCCGTCCGGCCCCAGATGGGCAACACAAGGATCGTCGTTATGTTTCGCCGCGATTGCCTCGACCATGGGGCGCAGATGTTGCCAGCTGTGGTCAGTTCCGCCAACCATCATCGACGGCCCGTGACGCGCGCCTTCGGCCCCGCCCGAAACGCCCATGCCGACAAAATGCCGGCGCGTGCCTTCGAACGCAGCTGACCGGCGGCGCGTATCGTTGAAATCTGCGTTGCCGCCGTCGATGATCGTGTCGCCATCCTCCAGCAGCGGCAGGATGTTCGCGATCATCGCATCCAGCGGCGCACCCGAGGGGATCATGAACAGGATGCTGCGGGGTCTGGCGATGGATGCCACAAACTCTGCCAAAGATGCCGCCCCGACCAAGCGGTCTCCCAACGGGCCCGCTGTGGCGATAAAAGGAGCTATCCAGTCGACTTCCTTATTGAAGACCGCGACGCGAAATCCATGCTCCGCGAAGTTGAGCGCAAGGGCGCTGCCCATGGTCCCCAGCCCGAAAACCCCGATGTCAGCGCCCGGCTTGCCACTTGTCATACTGCTTTATCCCACTATTTGATGAAAAGAGTGGCAATCCACACCCTCTTTCACAAGGGGCATTAGCCATGAAATTGAATTCCACAACAAAATCGTATATACATATGCTAAGAGCACAAAAAAATATCAGGCACTCGATTTAACATGATGCATGTCTTCAAACGCGCATGGCAGGACGTATTCCTTCCCATGTGGCAACGGCCGAAATTGGTGCAGGTTGCAGCACTTTGCTATCGCCAGACGGCGGATGGCAAGGAAGTGCTATTGATCACCAGCCGCGACACGGGCCGTTGGATTGTGCCGAAAGGCTGGCTGATCGACGGGATGAATGCTTCGCAGGCTGCGCTGCAGGAAGCGTGGGAAGAAGCAGGCGTGTCCGAAGCCGAGATCGAAAGCAAGCCCATCGGTTTTTACGACTATGACAAGGGCCTGAACGACGGTCTCTCCACGCCCGTCGTGGCGCAGGTGTATCTTACACGGGTCAAGCACGTCAAAGATACCTATCCCGAAGTCGGACAGCGCGAACGCCGCTGGTACAAGCCCGAAATAGCGGCGCAGCTTGTAGATGAACCCGACCTCAGAGAGATCCTGCTAAAGCTCTGACGCACCCTCTGACCCACTCAAGGCGGCCATTCTTGTGAAATCCGCGCGGATGTGACACCACACGCCGACCCTTTTTTGCGGAGCCCTCATGAACGACGCCCCCAAAGGCCAACAATGGAAAACGCTCGATACTGATCTGCATCGCATTTCGAGGGTAGAGCAGGCCGCGACGTTTGTTGCGCGCCCCATGGTGGGGTTGGGCATCGCACTGGCGTTTATCGTCATCACGGCTGTCATCGCTGCCGTGATCTTTGGCCATGCCCCGTCAAGCTTTGCCGTCATCGCAGCGGCTGCTTTCGGTGCCTATATGGCCGTGAATATCGGCGCGAACGATGTGGCCAACAACATGGGCCCGGCGGTCGGGGCCAAGGCGCTGAGCATGGGATGGGCCATTGCCATCGCCGCCGTGTGTGAAAGCGCGGGAGCACTTCTGGCGGGGGGCGATGTCGTCTCTACCATCTCGAAGGACATCATCGACCCCGCATCAGTCGCGGATACGCAAATGTTCATCTGGGCGATGATGGCC
>JAGXHB010000081.1 GCA_024636425.1 Roseobacter sp. | reverse complement strand
TGCCGGATCAATATCAAGCTCTTCCGCGATCAGATGGGCCTGCATCGACCAGGCCCCCTGCCCCACATCCGCACGCGGCGTGATCAGGGTAATCCCCTGAGCGTCGATCTTGACGTAGGGATTGAGCGCGGTTTCACCGGGCCGAAGCCCCGCAAGCAACGGATTGTCGCCTTCGCGCCTGTAAAGATAAGTGCCGAAAGCCACACCGCCGGCAATCGCGACAGAGCCGATCAGAAAACTGCGACGGGCGATTGTCTTGACGCGCCCCATGTCAGACGCCCCTCAGCTTGACCGACGCCGTCTTGATCGCCGCATGGATCCGGGGATATGTCCCGCATCGGCACAGGTTTCCGGCCATCGCGTCGTTGATCTGTTCGTCCGTCGGTTCCGCAATCTCGCTCAGCAAGGCGGCGGCCTGCATGATCTGCCCCGATTGGCAGTATCCGCATTGCGCAACCTGATGTTCGATCCATGCATCTTGCACCGCATGGCGTGAAGCCGGGGTGCCAAGACCTTCGATCGTTGTCACTTCGCCCGAAACGGCGCTGGCGGGATAGACGCAGGACCGAACCGCCATTCCGTTGACGTGCACCGTACAAGAACCGCATTGCGCAATGCCGCAGCCGTATTTCGGGCCCGTCAGCCCAAGCTCGTCGCGCAGCACCCAAAGGAGCGGCATGTCCTCTTCGACATCGACCTCGTACGTGGTTCCGTTAACGGTCAATTTCATCAGCACTCTCCCGGAGTTGTGAGGTCAGAGTACATTTTGTTCGATTTTGGGTAAAGCAGTACGCGCGACACGGTAAATTTTCCTAACGTAATCCTGCTTGACGACCTTGAACGTCGCACCTGTAGAGCGCCCCCCGGAAAACAAAGTGGGGGGCGCTGTGGCGGGGATCTGATCAGGAACCCCTAAAATTCCACGACAGCGCGGATGGATTTGCCTTCGTGCATCAGTTCGAACCCATGATTGATTTCGTCCAATGTCAGCTTGTGGGTGATCATCGGGTCGATTTCGATCTTGCCATCCATGTACCAATCCACGATCCGCGGCACATCCGTGCGCCCCTTGGCCCCGCCAAAGGCGGTGCCGCGCCAGACACGGCCTGTGACAAGCTGAAACGGACGGGTCGAGATCTCCGCCCCTGCCGGTGCCACGCCGATGATGATGCTTTCGCCCCAGCCCTTATGAGCTGCTTCAAGTGCCTGGCGCATCACCTTGGTGTTGCCGGTGGCATCGAATGTATAATCCGCGCCGCCCTTGGTCAGCTCGACCAGATGCGCCACCAGATCGCCTTCGACCTTGGTGGGGTTCACGAAATCCGTCATGCCGAAATAGGTCGCGATCTCGGCCTTGTCGTCGTTGAGATCCACGCCGACGATCTGGTCCGCCCCTGCCAGACGCAAGCCCTGAATGACGTTCAAACCGATCCCGCCCAGACCAAAGACCACGCAGCGTGCGCCGATTTCGACCTTGGCCGTGTTGATCACGGCACCGATGCCCGTGGTCACGCCGCATCCGATGTAGCAGATCTTGTCGAACGGGGCATCCTTGCGCACCTTGGCCAGTGCTATTTCGGGGATCACGGTATGGTTGGCGAAGGTCGAACAGCCCATGTAGTGGTGGATCGGCGTGCCATCCATCATCGAAAAGCGCGTGGTGCCGTCAGGCAGCAGGCCCTTGCCTTGGGTCACGCGGATCGCCTGACAGAGGTTGGTCTTGCCCGACAGACAATATTCGCACTGACGGCATTCGGGGGTATAAAGCGGGATGACATGATCCCCGACCTCGAGCGTGGTGACACCCTCGCCGATTTCGAGCACGACGCCCGCGCCCTCGTGGCCCAGAATGGCCGGGAAAATGCCTTCGGGATCGTCACCGGAGCGGGTGAATTCGTCGGTGTGACACAGGCCCGTGGCCTTGATCTCGATCAGAACCTCGCCCTTCTTGGGGCCTTCGAGGTTCACATCCATGATTTCCAGCGGTTTGCCTGCGGCAACAGCGACGGCGGCACGTGTCTTCATCATCGGGATCATCCTTTTGCTATTTGGTGCAAAAGGCCGAAAATCGACCATGATGTCAATACGCGCAGGGCGTAGAGGGGCGCTGCCCCCGGTGCCGCGCTGCGGCCCCTCCCCCGGGATTTCTTCCCATTTGGAAGCAGGGGCCGGTGCGCAGGTACAGGCAGCCTCGTACGTGATGCGCCCGTTGCAGATCGTGACGCGGGCTGCCGCATCGGTGATCCGGTCGGGCGGCAGTTGGGTCAGGTCATGGCTGAGCACCACCACATCGGCCAGAAGACCGGGGGCCAGCCGGCCCTTTTGATGTTCGCGGAATTCGACCCAGGCGTTGTCGCGGGTATAGCTTTTGAGGGTGTCCATCAGGGACTGGGTCTGATCGGGCCACGCGCCGCCAAGCTGCAGGGGGGCAATGGCCGCCTTGAGGGTCGTCATCACCTCGACCCCGATCACAGGCCAGTCCGTGCTGAAGATCACCGGCGCGCCGCTGTCGCGGATCTGTTGCCAGGGATAGGCCGTCGGGATCTGGTGGTCGTGCAGGTATTTGCCGACGCCCGTCGCTGGGAAAATCCCCCCGAAAGGCGCATGACCCGGCTGGATGGAGGCCACTGCGTCAAGCTGCCGGATGCGCGGCAGGTCATCGGGGTGGACCACTTCTAGATGTTCGATCCGGTGGCGGCTGTCGCGCGCGCCGTTTGCATCGCGCGCGGCCTCAAAGGCGTCAAGCGTGCGGCGCACGCCCCCATCGCCGATTGCATGGACGGCGATCTGCAGGCCCATGGCATCAATGCGGGTGCAGGCTTCGTTGAAGTGCTCGGCGCTGAAAACGGGATCGCCATAGTTTTCGTCCGTGCCCGGATAAGGCTCCAGCATCAGCGCCGTGCGCCCTTCGACCACGCCATCGACGAACATCTTGACGGTGCCGGAATAGACCATGTCGCCGGTATAGGTCGCGTGCATTTCAGCAGCTTCGGACAAACGATCCAGCGGGTCTTCGGCCTTGAGGTGGAATGGCACGGAGGCCCGGCACAGCAGCGTGCCTTCGGCTTCCATTTCGGTCAGCAGCTCGAGCTGATAGAAGTTGCCGTCCATGCACTGCACGCCGGTGATGCCTTGGGCCGCGAGGTGGTGCATCCCTTGGGCGATGGCGGCCTTGTCCTTGGCGCGCTCTTGCGGGGTGGGGGTCGGAACGGGGGTCTTGCCGGTGACCAGCCCCGCCATATCGCGCCCGCCGTGACGGGTAAGCGCGAGGATGGCCGCATATGCGCCGGGTTCGCGCAACTCGCCGGTCGCAAGCCCGTCGTCGCCCATAACGATCAGACTGCCCGCCGCCGTGTCACCGCCCCGCAGCAGGCCCGCAAGCTCAAGTGCCGCGGTATTGGCCCAGACGGTGTGATGATCCGGCGCAAACATGGCAAAGGGGCGATCGGGGCAGGCGATATCAAGCTCCTGCCGGGTGGGCGTTTCGCGGTCATGCAGGATGGCGTAGTCGGCCTGAACGGCAAACACGATCCTGTCGTCGGGGTTGGCATCTGCATAGGGCGCGATGGCGGCGGTGAGCGCGTCAAGCCCCTGCACCCCCATCAGATCAAGGCAGCCAAGCTCGACAGAGCCGCCGAAAAGATGCACGTGGCTGTCAATGAAACCGGGCATTACCGTGGCACCGCGCGCGTCGATCCGGCGGGTGTCGGGTCCGGCCATCCCTTCGATGTCGGCATCCGATCCGACGGCGAGGATGGTGCTTCCCAGGATGGCGATTGCGCTGGCATGCGGGACCGTATCCTCGAACGTGAGGACAGCGCCGTTGGTGATGATGATGTCGGGGGTCTGGGCCATGGAATTGCGCCTATTTGGTTGAAGGCACGTTCCGGCGAACGGCCCGGAGAGGGGAAAGACGCGGCCCCGTCAAGGGCCGCGCGATAGGGATTACTTCAGCAGTTCGGTCCAGATCTGGGTGTAGATCTTGGAGACCTCGGGCGGGCAGGTTTCCGCGATATAGGCGGCATCCTTGAGCTCTTCCGGAACCACGATTTCGGGGGCGGCTTTCATATCCTCGGGCATGAACTCCTCTGAGCCGGAGATACCGTTTGCATAGCGCGCGAAGGCCGACAGCATCGCGGCGTTTTCAGGTTCCATGATGAAGTTGATGAACAGTTTGGCGTTGTCCACATTATTGGCGTCGGCCAGGATCGCGGCGTTGTCCATCCAGACGGGAAAGCCCGTTTGCGGATAGCCAAAGGCGATGTCCTCATTGTCCACCCGCGACCGCATCGACGCGCCGTTCCAGTTCACACCTGCGGCAAGGTCACCCTTGGCGTATTTCTCGATCACGCCGTAGTCCATCGACAGCCAGCTTTTCTTGGCTTCGACCAGCACATCGCGGACCTCTCTGAGGACTTCCTTGTCGCCGGTGCAGGTTTCACCGCCGACATAGTGGATCGCCATGCCCATCACATCGTTCATTTCGGGCACGACGTTGATCTTGCCCTTCAGCTCTTCCGGCGGGTCCATGATCAGCGCGGCATCGTTGATGTCACCGCTGTAGACCGAGGTGTTTACGGTGACCCCGACCGTACCCCATTGCCACGGCACCGAGAATTTGCGGCCCGGGTCAAACGCGACATCCATCCACTGCGGGTCGATATTGCCGTGGTTCGACAGTTCCGACGGGTCCAGTTCCATCAACAGGTTCTCGCCCACGAAGATCGGGATATAGGTGCCGGACGGCACGACGATGTCATAGCCGTGCCCGCCGGCCTTGATCTTGGCCAGTGCCGTGTCGTTGCTGTCATAGTCGGTGATCGTGACATCGACGTCATATTCCTTTTCGAACTTCTCGATCATCTCGGGCGAGGTGTAGTTGCCCCAGTTGTAGATGTTCAGCTCGCCCTCGGCGGCGGCGGCAGTGGCGAAGGCCCCTGCCAGCGTGGTCATCAGAAGTGTTCTTTTCATTTTGGTTTTCCCCTTGTTGGTGGTTGGTCGTCTTTGATTATTTTTTGATGCGGCTGACGAAGAAAAAGGCGATCACCATCGTGACGGAGATCCCCAGAAGCACGGTCGAGATCGCATTGACCTCGGGGGTGATGTTGCGCCGCAGCTGGCCCAGCATGTAGGTCGGCAGCGTGTCCTGGCCTGCGGATTTAACAAACTCGGTGATGACGACATCGTCAAGGCTGATGACGAAAGCCAGCATCGCGCCGGCCAGAATCCCCGGCCAGAGCTGTGGCAGGGTAATGCGGCGGAACACCTGAAACGGCGTCGCATAAAGGTCGGCGGCGGCCTGTTCAAGGCTCAGGTCCATGCCGGTCAGGCGCGCACGGATGGGCAGATAGGCAAAGGGGATACAGAACGCCGCGTGGGCGATGATGATATAGGCAAGCCCGGTATAGCCGGTCTGCACCTTGATCCCCGCAAAGAAGATCAAAAGCGCCACCGCCGTCACGATTTCAGGCACCATCAGCGGCTGGTTGATTGCGGCAAAGACGGCGGAATACCCTTTGAACGGGCGCACCCGCGTGGTGGCAAGTGCTGCCAGAACCGCAGCCGAGGTGCTGATCCCTGAGGCCCAGAGAGCAATCACCAGCGACCGGATTGTCGCTTCCTGCACTTGGGTGTTTTCCCATGCCGAGCGGTACCAGCGCAGCGACACACCTTCCCAGATCGCGACCGAAGATCCCGCGTTGAAGCTGTAGATGACCAGCAGGATCACCGGCAGATAGAGCGTGACAAAGCAGATGATCGCGATGGTGGTAAAGCCCCACTGCTTGCGGACGTCGAATGCCTTAGCCATGGGGCACCTCCTCTTTCCCGGCAGCGCGGACATAGAAGATCAGTGCCACCATCACGATCGCCAGCAGTGTGATCGACAGCGCGGCCCCCAAGGGCCAGTTGCGCCCTTGACCAAATTGCAATTCGATCAGGTTGCCCAGCATCAGCTGCTTGCCGCCGCCCATGACGCGCGGCGTCACATACGCACCCAGGCTCGGGACAAAGACCAGAATGGAGCCCGCGATCAGCCCCGGTTTTACCAGCGGCAGAATGATCCGACGCAAGACCGCAAACCGCGTCGCATAAAGATCATAACCCGCTTCTACGAGTGAAAAATCAAGCCGCTCCATGCTCGCGTAAAGCGGCAGAACCATCAGCGGCAGATAGACATACAGCATCCCGATCATGATCGCGGTTTCGGTGTAGAGGATCTGGATCGGGTCGTCGATAATGCCAACAGCCATCAGCAGCGTGTTCAGCGTGCCTTCGTTGCGGATCAGCTCCATCACGGCAAAGGTGCGGATCAGCAGGTTGGTCCAGAACGGGATGATGATCAGCAACATCCAGAAATCGCGGTGTGCCTTCGGCCGTGTCGCGATGAAATAGGCGGTGGGAAAGCCCAGAATGATGGCACCGATCGTCGTCATTAGAGACAGCTTGACCGACCGCCACAAGATCGACAGATGCGCGTCGGCAAACATCAATGTATCGTCAAAGATGTCGCGCTGCAGGATGACGTTGAACCACGCGTCGGTCGAAAACTTCCATTCGACGCCGCCGTAATCGCCGGGTGTCAGGAAGGAATAGGTCAGCGTGATCAGCAGTGGCCCGGATGCGGCAAAGATCAGGATCGCCAGCGCCGGGGTCAGCAGCAGCCAGCGGTTACGGACAATCGCGCGTTCGCGGGCGGAGGGTACTTCGGACACGTCAGCCATGCGATCAATCCCTCAACACTTGGCCGACCTGTGGGGGGAACGTGATCCCCACCGCGTCTCCAACCGAAAAATCAAGCTTGTTGCCGGGGGTGTTCTGCGCGCGCACGACAAAGCTGTCTGCACCGTCGAGATCGACGTGATAATGCGTATCGGTCCCGAAATAGACGATGTTCTTCAGCGTGCCCGCCATGAGCGCGTCTTGGGCGATACCAAGCGTGGCATGTTCAGGGCGCACAGCCAGCGTGCTTGCGCCACCCGTGGCCCCTTCGACCGCCCGCGCCTCGATCATCTTGCCCGAAGGGAGCTTGATCTGCGCGACGGTGCCGGCAATCTGCGACACCTCGACAGGGATGAAGTTCGTATCGCCGATGAAATCCGCGACGAACCTTTCGGCGGGCCGGTCGTAGATGTCGCGCGGACTGCCGATCTGGCGGATCGATCCGGCCTTCATGACGGCGACCCGGTCCGACATGGTCAGTGCTTCTTCCTGATCATGGGTCACAAAAACAAAGGTAATCCCGGTTTCCGTTTGCAGGCGCTTGAGTTCGATCTGCATGTCCTTGCGCAGCTTGAAATCCAGCGCCGACAGCGGCTCGTCCAGCAGCAACACCTTGGGCTTGGGGGCCAAGGCGCGCGCCAGCGCCACCCGCTGTTGTTGCCCGCCCGAAATCTGGCCCGTCTGCCGGTCCGCCATCGCGGTCATCTGCACAAGCGCCATCATGTCATCCACGGTGCGTGTGATCTCGGCTTTGGGCTTGCCCAGCATTTCCAACCCGAACGCGATATTCTGCCGGACGGTCAGATGCGGAAACAACGCATAGCTTTGAAAGACGGTGTTCACGGGGCGGCTGTGCGGCGGCAATTTGAGCAAATCCTCGCCATTCATGCTCACGCTACCGTCGGTGGGATCGACAAAGCCCGCGATGGTGCGCAGCAACGTCGTCTTGCCGCAGCCCGACGGCCCCAACAGCGTGAAAAACTCATTCTCGCGGATCGTGACCGACACATCATCCAGCGCCAGAAAGCGGGATTTCCCAGCTCCATAGGCTTTGGACACATTCCTAATCTCAATCATCTGTCGCGTCCCCGCAGGTCATTGCACCAGGGGCGGGTCGGTCAGGTCACAGTGATCTTTGTGCCATGACGCCAAGCCGCCCAGACTCCCGAGAGGCTAGTGCCAAGTCTGTTTTCAATGCAAGACACTTGATCAAATTATTTGATCAAATAGGTCGGGTTGTGGAATTTCTGTGCAGATGTTCAGTGCAGGAACGCCGGTGTAACCGTGTCAGACCGTTGCGGTTCATTGAATGTACGCAAACAAAGCCGGCGCAGGGACAAGCCGAAATCAATCGCAAGATTCGCCAGCAGCGGGGCCATCTCGACCCGGACAATCAGCGCGGCAAGCATCATCGTATCCTCGTGATGGCCCTCTGCTCCGGATGCGATCATCGTGGCGAAATACGCCTCGTCCGCACCCAGACAACTGCAACTGACGCCATGCCGCATCATCTTGCGCCGCCCATGGCGCGCAAAAAGGCCGCAAATCTCATTCAGTGTCCCGGTCGCGCGCCGCGCTGCATCATCGCCCAGAACCCGTGCGAAATCCCCGGTCGTCTGCATCTGGCCTTGCTGACCATCA
>JAGXHB010000080.1 GCA_024636425.1 Roseobacter sp. | reverse complement strand
TTCATAAGGTACGGATCATGGCAACAAGCTACGAAGTGATCTATCTGGGCAATTACGGCCTGATAGATGCAGATAAGCATGACGAAACGGCTGAACTGGCCGGAAACCTTCTGGGGTCTTATGGTAGCGGAACCAGCCCCCTCTATTCCCAAGTCAAAAACCTGACGCCGGAACACCTGTCCGAGGATGATAACGACACCTATGATGTCGACAATGGCGGCGGGTACGATTCGTTTCGGATCAATGGCGGCTCGCCACAGCTTTTCGATGCGGTTGCCATTTATAATGCCGATGTCATTTACGCTGATGGCACAACCGCGCAGATCACCGCAGTGGTCTTTCAGGACACATACGGGAACACCTATCTTGCGCCCGATCAAACCGCGGGTGGTGACAATACGGCGCTTGGGGCGAAACCGATCGCATCGATCGATCTGGTATCCGTGTACCGCTTTGACGGGAACGAAGGCGACGGAGATGGCGACATGCACGCCTACCGCGCTCCGGTTGATTTTATCGAACCGGTCGACGGGACCGCAGGCAACGATTCCATGGGCTTTGGCTACACAGACGCGCAGGGTGACCAGATCGGCGATGGCGGCGATGTCATCCTTGCGGGGGACGGCGATGATACGGTCGACGGCGCGCGCGGCAAAGATACCATTTATGGTGGCGCCGGGAACGACAGCATCACAGGGGGCGATGAAGATGATCTAGTCTATGGCGACAGTGGGAACGACACGCTTGTCGGCGGTCCTGGACACGATACGATTTATGGTGGGGATGGCGACGACGTGTTGGGCGCAATCGACGGCAGCGCCAGCCACGGCGACGATCTGATGTTTGGCGACGCGGGCAACGACACGATCTATTTCGGAAATTCGAAAAATACCGTCGATGGTGGCGGCGACGCCGATTATCTCTGGAGCACCGGATCCGACTTTAGCAAAACTGTTGCAGGCGGCGAAGGCGGGACCGATGACGATACCATCAGCTGGTATGGCTCCATCGCTGCTACGGATAATGTCAATGTCGTCTTCTTCGGTGACGAAAACGGGGAGGCCTATATCCGGGGTCAGACCGTCACATTTTCCGAGATCGAAAATGTTGAAGGCACTTACTTCAACGATACGATTGACGCCAGTGCCACCACTTCGGGGCGTGGACTATTCGGTCTGGACGGGAATGACAGCATCACAGGCGGGTCTGGGAACGACACGATCTATGCCGGGACGGGCCAGGATACCGTGCGCGGTGGCGCGGGCGATGACCTGATCCAGGCCTCGGGCGCGTCGAGCGCATCGAACTCCTTCTTCGGCGAAGCTGGCAATGACACGCTGAGCGGCAGTGATGGGGCCGATACGCTGGATGGTGGTACGGGCAACGATAACCTGATCGGTTATCAGGGCGATGATGTCCTGATCGGCGGCGACGGCAATGACATGCTGACGGGGGGCTCGGGCGGTGACAGCCTGATCGGGGGCACGGGGAACGATACGTTCTATTACTTCGGCGGGAACGGCGCTGATACGATCAGCGATTTCAACGTCGGCATTACCGGGGAGATCGGCAACGGGATCGAAACAGATAATGATTTCATCGACCTTAGCGCGTTCTACGGCAATATCAGCCAGGTCCGCCGCGACTTTGACGATGACGGTATCCTGAACCAATCCACCGCCACCGCCAATGGCGGAACCGAGGATTTTGGCGGCGCGACACTGTTTCAAAGCGGCGACTCCATCCTGTTCGAAAATGTCACCCGCACAGATTTCACCACCGACAATACCGGCGTGGCCTGCTTCACCAGCGGCACCCGGATACTCACAGCGCGCGGGCCCGTCGCCGTTGAAAACCTGCGCCTTGGCGAACAGGTCATAACGCGCGACCATGGGTTGCAACCGCTGCGCTGGATCGGCGTCACCGAACTAAGCGCGCAAGACCTGCGCGATAACCCCAAGCTGCGCCCGATCCGGATCAAGCGCGAGGTGTTCGGGTCGAAACGCGATCTGGTCGTGTCACCGCAGCATTGCATGCTGCACTGCCAGGGCGGCAGGCTGCGCCTGGTGCGCGCGGTTCAGATGCTCAAGCACGGCTGGGATCAGGTCAACGTCGCGCAGGGCAAGACCGATGTGACATATCTCCACCTGATGTTTGACCAGCATCAGATCATCTTTGCCGAAGGTGCCCCGACAGAAAGCCTGTATCCCGGCCCTTTCATGATCGCCAGCCTGAACCTGGCACAGCGCAGCGACCTGTTTGCCGTTTTCCCACAGCTGGCGCGGATCAAGACCAAGGCCGATGCCGTACGGTATTATGGCCCGCACGCCTATCCGGTGAAAAACGGGACGCGGCGTGCGCAACGCCGGGTGAGTGTTCCCAAACCCGATCGCAGGCTGGCGCAGGTCGGGCTGTCAAACGTCCTGAGCGACATCGTGTTTGGGCGCATCCGGCCAGAACCGGGTGCCAGCGCGGGCATGGCCGCCGCCTAGCCCCATCACCGTGCCGTCTGCGCGCCAGCAGGCGGCACCTGTCTTCCGGCCCGTCGCATCCAGCGCAATCGCCGCCATGCCGCCCCCCACATGCGGCACGGCGAGCACCTGCCAGCCTTTCGCACGCAGCCCTTCGATGCAGGCCGCGCCATACCCTTCCTCGACCTCGATCTCCTGGCCTTGGGTCCAAAGGCGCGGCGCTTCGACCGCTTCTTGCAGGGTCATCTTGTGGTCGATCAGATTGACCAAAGCCTGCATCACGCAACCAAAGATCCGCAGACCGCCCGGCAGCCCGATGGCCAGCACCGGGCTGTCGCCCTGCATCACGATCGTAGGTGCCATTGATGTCGTCACCCGCTTGCCCGGAGCGATGGACAGCGCGTGTCCGGGATGCGGATCGAAAAGGCACATGTAGTTGTTCGGGATGATCCCGGTGCCCGGTATCATGAACCGCGCGCCGAACAGACCATTGATCGTCTGCGTGGTCGACACGATGTTTCCGGCGGCATCCGTGACACTGACATGGGTGGTATTGGCCGATTCTGCGGACACGACACCAGCCTGATAGGTGCCCGTCTTCTCCATGTCGATCAGCCCGCGCCGCGCCTTTGCATAGTCTTTGGACGTCAGCTTTTCGACAGGGACAGTCACGAAAGCAGGATCGGCGGTCGCTGCCGCGCGATCCGCAAAGGCGATTTTCAGCACTTCGCCCAGCAGATGACTGGCTTCGGGCGAACCAAACCCCATTGCACCGATATCAAATCCTTCGAGGATGTTCAGCATCTGGATGACATGGACACCGCCCGCCGACGGGGGCGGCGGACCAAAGATGCGATGCCCCCGATACTGCCCCTCGACCGGAGCACGGGCCACCGTTTCGACGGCCGCAAGATCATCGCGCGTGATCAGACCACCTGCATCGGCCATGTGTGCGGCAATGGTCTCCGCGAGGGCTCCTTTATAGAATGCATCGGGCCCCTGCGCGGCAATGGTGGCCAGCGTGCGCGCATAATCCGTCATGACCAGCCGCGCGCCAGCCTGCAGCGGTCGGCTTTCTGGCAGCAGATGCCGTGCGATTTCGGGATCGCGCGCCAGATCCTGCGCCGCTTCGGCGATACAGTTGGCGAGATACGGCGTCACCGCGAAACCCTGTTCGGCATGGCGGATCGCGGGTGCCATCACATGCCCCAGCGGCAAGGTGCCATAGCGCTGCAGCGCGTCGCACCAGCCGCGCAAGGCACCCGGCGTTGCAACCGCCCTGGTGCCGATCTCGTTCGCGCGCCCTGTCACCTGCATATAGGTCGGCGGCACGTCAGACAGCGGATCATAAAGGTCAGGCGTGGCTGCCAGCGGTGCCGCGCTCAACCCGTCGAGCACGACATGTTCGCCGTCTTTCATGCGGATATGTGCCACACCGCCGCCAAAAATTCCGACCATCATCGGCTCAACCACGGTCAGCGTGAAGAGTGCGGCAATGGCCGCATCCACCGCATTGCCGCCCGCCGCCAGCATCTCCGCACCTGCTGCGCTGGCCAGCGGATGGTTGGTCACGATCATGCCCTGATCGCCGGAAACCGGGGTCTTTTCACAAGAGAAAGATGCCGGGCTCAGGTGCCGCCAGTCTGTAAGGTCAGCAGAAGGCTGGGACATGGCGGCACCTTTTCATTTCAGTTTCTCGTCACATTCACCGCAGCGATTGCAACAAGGCCAGCGACGGATCACCTGTCGCGGGCAAACCGGCGCTTTGCTGATAGGCCGTGATCGCCTTGCGACTGTTCGGCCCGATCACGCCATCTGTACCATCGGTGTCAAATCCGCGCGCCGTCAGCCTTTCCTGCAAGGCCTTGCGGTCGTCAATCGTCATGCCGTAGCGGTCCGGCCCGAACTTGGCCTGAAGCGGTCCGCCGCCTGCAATCCGGTCGGACAGATGCCCGACGCCAATCGCGTAATTGTCCGAGTTGTTGTAGCGTTTGATGGCGCGGAAATTGTTGAAAACGGCAAAGCGGGGGCCGCCTGCATCCGGTTGCAGGATCGACACAGGTGTTGCCGAGGATGCGGCAGGCGTCCCCATCTCCGCACCCCATTTCTGACCGGTCGCCCAGCCTGACTTGGCCAGATACGCCGCCGTCGATGCCAGCGAATCCGTCGGGTCATCAGACCAGATGTCGCGCCGCCCATCACCGTTGAAATCCACGGCAAACGCTTGATAAGACGTCGGTATGAACTGCGTGTGGCCCATGGCACCGGCCCAGCTTCCGGTCAGCCCCGCAGCCGAGACATCGCCCCGCTCAAGAATTTTCAACGCCGCGACAAGTTGCTTTTCAAAGAACGCGCCACGCCGCCCGTCGAATGCCAGCGTCGAGGTGGCCGAGATGACAGGTACATTGCCGCGCCGCTCACCGTAGAAGCTTTCAAGACCCCAAACGGCTGTCACGACCTCGGCTGCCACGCCATAGCGCGCTTCAACCTGGCGCAGCGTATCGCGGTGGCGCGCAAAGGCCGCGCGGCCCTTGCTGATGCGTTCTTCGGATGCGGCGATGGCAAGATAATCTTCCAGCGACCGGCTGAATTCTGTCTGGTTGCGATCCCGCTTCACCACGCCCGGCAGATACCCCGTTCCGGAAAAGGCGCGCCGCAGCGTCGCGTCGGAAACCCCCTGCGCGGTGGCACGGCTGCGAAACGCAGCAACCCAAGCGTCATAGCTGGCGTTTTGGGCCGGTTGCAGGTCTGGCGGCAACGCGCCGTCGCTACGGGGTGCCAGATTGACCGCATTACCCGGCGCATTACAGGCCGCAAGCCCCAGTGCCGCCAAACTGATCGTGAAATGTCTACGTGAAATACTCATAACTGCCCGCGCCCTTTTTTGTCTGTCGCTTTTGCACAGACTAGCCCAAGGGCGCGGGCGAGCAAAGCATCAGTTGCAGGCTGGCAAAGCTTCGCCTAGTTGCCCGGCACGTAGAGCGGCACAGTTGACATGGACATCTTGGCAGACCCGTCCTGCACTTGCTGCGAATGGCTGATATAGACCAGCGTATTGTTCGCCTCATCAAAAATGCGCTTTACCTTCAGGGTCTTAAAGATGACAGACCGGCGCTCGCTAAAGACGTTCTCGCCTTCATCGCTGCGGTCGATATCACCAACCTCGATCGGGCCGGTCTGACGGCACGAGATGGAGGAGTTTGACGGATCCTCGAACCAATTACCTTTTTGCACACGGTCGATCAGACCCCGGTCGAAATAGGCCAGATGGCAGGTCACGCCTTTGACCTTGGGATCCGCCACTGCTTCTATGACAATGTCGTTGCCCAGCCAATCGACGTCGACCTTGCCGATTTCTTCGGCCTGCGCGGCCACCGTTGTCGCACAGACGGCCAGCGCCGCACCCAGAAACCGCATCGTCTTTGCTGAGAAAGTCATAATATCCGCCATCCTAAAAATTACTTGCAGCACGCTGAACATAAGCCGGATCGCCCTTACTGCAATGGCTGCTACAACGCCCTGAACAGCAAACCGGTGGCAAGCACTGCAACAAAGCTGCCGGCGGTGATCTGGATCATTGCGGCCAGCGCGGCGGCCCGGGGTGCGTTGACAAAGCCTGCCAGCACGCCGCTGCGCAGCGCGCCCGCGCCCACGCCAACCGCAATCGTGATGAGCGCTGTCCCGAACGCCATGGCAAAGACACCGGCGATACCAATTTCAGCGATCCCCATCTGCCAAGTGATGATCAGGACGAACAACGCTCCCGTGCAAGGCCGGATCGCGATGCTGGCGATCAGGATCAGCACCTCGCGCAGGGTCTGGGCCTCGTCCATTTGGGCGGCGGTCGGCCCGTGCGCGTGACCGCAGCTTGGGCAGACCGTGTCGTCGTGGTGATGGTGATGCGTGGCGGGCCGGACCTGTTTCACACCACGCCACGCCAACCACAGACCCACAAGACCAATCGCGCCGTAGCTTACAGGGGCCATGATGGCTTCGGTCACGCCCACCATCGCCTCGCGGCCCAAATCAAGGATGGTCACACCAGCATAGACCAGCGCCACCGCCGTCACTGCCTGCCCCATGGAGGACGCCAAAGCGATCAAGGCCAGCCGCATCATCGGCACCGCCTTTGCCATGCCGTAGCCGCCAATCAGCACCTTACCGTGGCCGGGGCCTGCCGCATGGACCACCCCATACGCAAAGCAGGCCGAGAGCAACGCCACCACCGCGCCGGTTTCGCCCGCACGGGTCGCACGCAACGCGGTTGCGATGGAATTCTGGAAACCGCGCTGCTGGTTTGCTGCCCAGTACCCGATCTGCGCAAATGCACCCGTCCACCACAGCAGCGCAAGCGCGATCAGCACGGTCAAGGCCGCCAGTGTCAGGGCACGGCGCATGTGACGCTCACGCTGGTTGCGAACTGCGCACCGATTTCGGGCAGTCCGACATCTGCAGGGTTCATGTCGGGGTCAAGCGTCGCAAGCCGCTGTTGCAGCTCGACCATGTCTGCATCCGGGTCCGGCGCAGTTTTTGTCACATCGCAAGGGACATCGCCGATCAGATTTACCGGCCGGGTGACCTCGTAGGCGGTGTAGTATGTCGGGTCGTAGGCCTTGATACTTGCAGTCCGCCCCGCGGGAATGGGTGCTTTCAACCGGCGCACATGGGAGGTGATGATGCGCCCTGCCTCGAACCTTGTGCTGACATCAACAGGGCCGGAAAGGGCCACATCGGTTTCGCCATCGGCAATCACAAGATCGCCGTTGAATCCGTCGATCCACTGCATGTCGAACCCGTTGAGCGTGGCAAGCTCAGGTTCGGTCAGCGTGCCGTCGCC
>JAGXHB010000079.1 GCA_024636425.1 Roseobacter sp. | reverse complement strand
CCGGCCCCGAAACGGGCGAGAATTTTCAGGTTTATATCGGTATTGGACAATCGTTTTGATCCACTTCATACGCAGTTTGCTTATCTCGACGTTGGTTCTTGTGGCGACGGTTGCCACCGCACAGGAGGACGACAAGGGGTTTCTCACCCGCACCATTCAGAACGCTCTGAGCGGCGCAGGGCGCACGGTCAGCATTGATGGCTTCCGCGGGGCGCTCAGCTCTCAGGCGTCATTCGACCGCATGACGATCTCTGACAGTCAGGGGGTCTGGCTGACGCTTGAAAACGTGCAGCTTGACTGGAACCGATCCGCGCTTTTGCGTGGCCGGCTTGAGGTTCGGGCGTTGACAGCAGAGCGTCTGGATGTGCCACGCCTGCCCGTCGCAGAGGGCGAAACACTCCCCGACCCCGAAGCGCAGCCGTTTGTATTTCCGACGATCCCGGACCTGCCGGTTGCTGTAAACGTGGCCAATTTCGCGGTGGAGCAAATCAATATCGGCGCGCCGATCCTGGGTGAGGATGCGCAGTTGTCGTTGCAGGCCAACGCCTTGCTCAATGACGAAACCGCCTCGCTGTCGCTTGATGCCAGCCGCACCGATGGCCAACGCGGCGTGTTCCAGATTTCTGCCGATCTGAACCGGACGGAAAACCTGCTGGATCTGCTGGTGACCCTGTCAGAGCAGGAAAACGGTCTGATCTCCCGGACACTCAAGATTCCGGGTGAGCCATCGGTCGATCTGACCATCGCGGGGCAGGGGCCATTGGCTGACTTCAACACCGAGATCACGTTGCTCACCGACGGAGAAGAGCGTCTTGGCGGTGATGTCGTTGTGGCCGCGCAAGGCGACAGCGCCAACCCCGACCGCCGGATTCAGGCAGATCTGAACGGGGATGTTACCGCGCTGATCCTGACCCAGTACCGCGAATTTTTCGGGCCTGAGGTCGCCTTGACCGTTGATGCGCTGGTGCAGGCCGATGGTGGCATCGCAGTGGATGATTTTTCGCTTGAGGCGCAATCGGCTGAGCTACAGGGTCGGGTCAGGCTCAACAGCGATAAATGGCCAAGCCTGATTGACGTGACAGGCACGATTGCCACCGAAGATGGCAGCCGCGTGTTGTTGCCCGGCGGAGAGGGCGATATCTACGTTGGCCGTGTGGCGCTGGACGTGCAATACGACGCGGGCAATGGCGATGTGATCACTGCTACCTTCGACATTGCCGAGCTGGAGACCGGGGCTGCAACCATCGACAGCACACAGCTTGCCCTGAACGGCACCTTGCAAGGTGACGAAGGCACGGTCGGGCAGTTCGATGGCGATCTTGAATTTGCAACCGACGGTCTCGCGCTGACCGACAGAGCCCTTTCCGAAGCCCTCGGGAGCAGCCTGACCGGCAGCGCCAATATTGCCTATGTCGAAGGAAGCCCCGTGCAGATCAACGAACTGAACCTGTCGGGCACGGATTATGGCCTGACCGGCGACGTGGCGGTTGATGGTCCGTCAACGAGCTTTGCGACCCAGCTTGATGCCCGCCTTGAGGCGCAGGATATCAGCCGCTTTTCCGCCCTTGCCGGACGCGAGCTTGACGGTGCGGCAAATGTGGATGTGAGCGGGACCGTGGAGCCGCTGGATGGAACCTTTGATCTGGATATCGAGGGTCTGACAGATGACCTTAAGGTGGGTATCGCGCAAGTCGACGCGCTGCTGGCCGGCGAAACGCAACTGTCCGTTGCGACACTGCGCGACGTCACAGGGACTTTCGTGCGCGATCTGTCCTTGCATAACGACGCCCTGACAGCGACCGGCCAGGTCGCCTTGCGCAGCGACAATTCGCAAGCGCAGATCGAGGCCCGGCTTGCCGACATCGCATTGGTGCTGCCGCAGTATTCCGGTCCCGTCACAATCAACGCCACCGCCGATCAGGACAGCCGCGGCTGGTCCGTCGATGCGGATGTTGACGGCCCTTACGGTGCAGCCGTCACCGCAAACGGGCTGGCAACCGGACCGGACGCCAACCTCGCCTTTACCGCCAACGTGCCGGAGCTGAAGGATTTCGTGCCCGAAGCCCCCGTGGGCGGGCCTGTCACTTTGGACGGGACACTACGCCAGACGCCTGATGGCTATGTCGTCGATACAAGCGCCAGCGCCCCCGCAGACGTGACGGCCACGGTGCAGGGCCTGGTGACACCGGCGCTTGATATTGATTTTACAGCGTCCGTTCCGCGCGTGCAGGAGTTCGCCCCGCAGGTCACCGGGGCTGTGGAGGCCCAAGGCAACCTGCGGCAAACGGATGATGGTTTCGTCATCGACGCTTCCGCCTCTGGCCCATATGACGCGCAGGTTGGCGTTCAGGGCGCCCTGACGCCGATGATCGATATTTCATTTGATGCTGATGTCCCAAACGTGAACCAGATCGCCCCACAGGTAAACGGACCGCTTTCGGCAACCGGCACGCTGCGCCAGACGGACCGCGGATTTTTTGTCGATACGACGGCCAGCGGCCCTTATGGCGCGCGCGCCATGGTCGAAGGGTTGGCGACCGGCCCCGACATGTCGCTGACCTTTGATGTGTCGGTCCCGAATGTTCAGCCTTTGGTGCCCGGTGTATCCGGCCCGCTGGCGGCCACCGGTACGGTGCGGCAAACCCCGTCCGGCATCGCGGTCGATACGAATGCAACCGGACCCTATGCTTCGCGTGCGTCTGTTCAGGGCGTGGTGACGGGTGAAAATCCTGCGGTTGACTATGATGTTACGGTCCCGAATTTGGCGGCTTTGGTGCCAAGGCTGGCAGGTCCGCTGAACATTCAGGGGTCCGCGCGGCAAGAGCCGTCGGGCTGGCGCATCGACACCGATGCAAGCGGCCCGTCGGGAACCGCTGCGACGATTGCCGGTGTGGTGGGCAGTGACGGGAACCTCGACCTCGACATCAACGGTAATGCGCCACTTGGACTGTCCGCGCCGTTCATCGCGCCGCGCAGTCTGCAAGGGCAGGCGTCCTTCGATCTGAGCGTCAACGGCCCGCCAGAGCTTGGGTCGGTCTCCGGCACGGTCCGCACCTCGGACGCATCGCTTTCGGCTCCCAATCTGCGGGTCAACCTGCAGGACATCGCAACCACGATCGAGCTCGGCAACAACCGTGCCCAGATTAATCTGACCGCGCAAAGCACCGATGGCGGACAGCTACGGGTCGGAGGGGCCGTGACCCTGACAGGGGCGTTGCCGGCAGATCTGCAGATCAACCTGAATGAACTGGTGTTGGTTGACCCCTCGCTTTACCGCACGACGCTGAACGGCGATTTGCGCGTTGCCGGCCCGCTGACCGGCGGTGCCCGGATCGAAGGGCAGATCAACGTAGGTGAAACCAATGTTACCGTCCCGTCGACAGGAGTGACCAGCATCGGCGATATTCCTGAGATCGAATTTGTCGGTGCACCCGCCGACGTCCTGTCGACCCGGCGCAAGGCGGGTCTGGACGGCGCGGATGCAGGCGGCTCCGACGGCACGGGGCCAAGCGGGCCGGGTTTCGGGCTGAACATTGCGATCAACGCGCCGAACCGCATCTATGTGCGCGGGCGCGGGCTGGATGCCGAACTCGGGGGCCAATTGCTTCTGACGGGCACGACCAACCGCATCATTTCGGCGGGGCGTTTCGATCTTGCGCGCGGGCGGCTGGACATCCTGGGCAAGCGGTTTGATCTGACCGAAGGGTCGGTTCAGTTCCAAGGCGATCTGGTGCCCTATCTGCGTTTTGTCACCGCCACGTCGACCAGTGCAGGCGAGGTGCGGATCATCATCGAGGGCAAGACGACGGAACCGCGCGTATCCTTCGAATCCACCCCGCAATCACCTCAGGACGAAGTGCTGTCGCAGCTTTTGTTCGGGCGCAACATCAGTGAGATTTCGGCGTTTCAGGCGTTGCAACTCGCCAATGCCGTGGCGACCCTTGCCGGACGTGGCGGGGTCGGCATCATCTCGAATCTGCGCACGGGTTTCGGGCTGGATGATCTGGATGTGACGACCACCGACGACGGTGCGACGGCAGTGCGCGCTGGCAAGTATATCTCGGAGAACATCTATACCGACGTGACTGCGGCGTCAGACGGGACGGCGGATGTCTCGATCAATCTTGATATTACCGACAGCTTCACTGCCAAAGGCACTGTCGGGTCGGATGGGAACACCGGTATCGGGATCTTCTTCGAGAGAGATTACTAGGTTCAGCCCTTTGCGGGGCTGAACAACCCATAACGGCTTTGTTCGAACATCAACGCAGGCGCGGTTTCGTCCGGGTCATAGGCAGCATGCGTCACCTGACCCAGAACAACAGAGTGGTCCCCTGCCGGATGGACGGCGAACGTGTCGCAATGGAACGTCGCAAGGCAGCCGGCGAGTGTTGGCGCGCCGTTCGGGCCCACGGCCCATTCAAACGCCTCAAACGCATCACCGCGCGTTGCAAAGCTGTCTGCGATGGCGCGCTGGTCTGCCCCAAGGATATGGACCGCAAAATGCGCCGCCTTCACAAAGGCATCGTGGCGTTTCGAGCCAAGTGCAGGTGACCACAGCACCAACGGCGGGGTGAGCGACACGGATGAAAACGAATTCGCAGTCATGCCCAGAGGGCCATGGTCGGTTTCCACGGTTACGACGGTAACCCCGGTGCCGAAACGCCCGAAACACCGCCGCAATGCGTCGGTTGTGTCGGGAGCTGGAATGAAGCTGTGCAAACGTTCTGTCATGGCGCAGCGGTGCCACGGCAGTCCACAATTGTCCAGACGGCAAAACAACGCCTGTTGCCGCACACCAGCCAAGTTTGTCCGGAACCTGCAGGCCTATCAGCCGTTCTCCCAGCAGCTGACATGAACATCACATGCGCGCGAGCGTCGTGCGGTGTTCCTGTCGGTCGGGACAGTTGGAACGCGAGGTTCCAGCCGTCACCGCAGGGCACCCGAATGCCGATGCTCACACGGAGAAAGGCGGGATACCCCGCCGGAAGGAAGTACCAATGAGACGCTTTACCCCGATCACCCTGTCGGCTGCCGCTTTTGCCACGACCGCATTGCTGGCCAGCCCCATTCTGGCGCAGGACATGGACGATGAAACAGTGGATCACACCGAGGTCGGCGCACTGACCTGTGATGTTGGCGATGGCACCGGCTTTATTTTCGGATCGACCCGGACGCTGACCTGCACCTTCAACCCGGTACAGGAAGGGCTTGCTGACGAGGTCTACACCGGTGACATCAAGCGCTACGGCATCGACATCGGCAAGACCCAGAACGGCCAGATGTCATGGCTGGTCCTTGCGCCGACAGAATCTGAATATTCCGAAGGCGGCCTGAACGGAGATTATCAGGGCGTATCCGCCGAGGCGACGCTTGGCGTCGGTCTCGGGGCCAATGCGATGACGGGCGGGTCCGAGAACACGCTGGCCTTGCAGCCGATCAGCGTGAACACGCAAACCGGCGTCAACTTTGCCATCGGCGTGGGTGAAATCACCTTGCAGCGCGTTGCGGGCTAAACCCGACCTGCGATCAACACGAAAAAGGGGCACCCGGTATGGTGCCCCTTTCTTTTGGGTGACACGTTGCGTTTCGGCTCACATGCAGGTCAGCGGTTCATGCGGTTTTCGATCAACTCGCCCACCACTTCGGGCTCGGCCAGCGTAGAGGTATCGCCAAGCGCGCCATAGTCGTTCTCGGCAATCTTGCGCAGGATCCGGCGCATGATCTTGCCTGAACGGGTCTTGGGCAAGCCGGGAGCCCACTGGATCAGGTCTGGCGACGCGATCGGCCCGATTTCCGATCGGACCCAGTTGCGCAACTCGGCACGCAGTTCGTCCGACGGTGCCTCGCCAGCCATCAGCGACACGTAGCAATAGATACCTTGCCCCTTGATGTCATGCGGATAGCCCACGACGGCGGCTTCGGCGACCTTGGGGTGTGCGACCAGCGCGCTTTCGACTTCTGCGGTGCCCATGCGGTGCCCCGAGACGTTGATGACGTCGTCCACGCGGCCCGTGATCCAGAAATCGCCGTCTGCATCGCGACGGCAGCCGTCTCCGGTAAAGTAATAGCCTTTGTAGTCGCTGAAATACGTCTGCTCGAACCGCTCATGATCGCCCCAGACCGTGCGCATTTGTCCGGGCCAGCTGTCAGCGATGCACAAGACCCCCTCAACGTCGTTGCCCTCGACGACCTTGCCGGTGGCGGGTTCCAGCACGACCGGCTTGATGCCAAAGAACGGCTTCATCGCGGCACCGGGTTTGGTGGCATGGGCACCGGGCAGGGGGGTCATCAGATGACCACCCGTTTCCGTCTGCCACCAGGTGTCCACGATGGGGCATTTGCCCTTGCCGACAACCTCGTTGTACCAGGTCCAGGCCTGCGGATTGATCGGCTCGCCCACGGTGCCCAGCAGTTTAAGGCTGCTCAGGTCGCAGCAATCCACAAACTCGCGCCCCTTGCCCATCAGCGCGCGGATCGCCGTGGGGGCAGTGTAGAACTGGTTCACCTTGTGCTTCTCGCAGATCTGCCAGAACCGGCTTGCATCAGGATAGGTTGGCACGCCTTCGAACATCAGCGTGGTCGCCCCGTTGGCCAGCGGACCATAGACGATATAGCTGTGTCCCGTGACCCAGCCCACATCCGCCGTACACCAATAGATGTCGCCGTCATGGTAGTCGAAGGTTACTTCGTGGGTCAGTGCGGCATAGACCAGATAGCCGCCGGTAGAGTGGACGACCCCCTTGGGCTGACCGGTAGAGCCGGAGGTATAAAGGATGAATAGCGGATCTTCGGCATTCATCGCTTCGGGCGCACAGGTGGCGGCGGCGTCTTTCGCAAGGGCTTTGTAATCAAAATCACGCCCTTCGGTCCACGTGGTCTGACCGCCGGTCCGCTTGACGACCAGACATTTTACGCTGTCCTTGCAATGCAGCAGCGCCTGATCGGCGTTGGTTTTCAGCGCCGTTGCCTTGCCACCGCGCGGGGCATAGTCTGCGGTGATGACGACCTTGGCCTCTGAGCCGTTGACCCGCGATGCCAACGCATCTGGCGAAAAGCCTGCAAAGACGATCGAATGGATCGCCCCGATACGCGCACAAGCCAGCATCGCATAGGCCGCTTCAGGGATCATCGGCAGATAGATAACAACCCGGTCGCCTTTGCCAACGCCCAAATCGCGCAGGATATTGGCCATCTTGCAGGTCTGTGCATGCAGCTCGGTATAGGTGATGTGTTGCGCTTCGTCCTCGGGGCTGTCGGGCTCCCAGATGATGGCGGTCTGATCGCCACGCGTCTCAAGATGGCGGTCGATGCAGTTGGCGCTGACGTTCAGCGCGCCATCGCCAAACCAGTTGATGCTGACCTTGCCAAAGGTGAAATCGACGTCCTTGACTTTGGTAAAAGGCGTGATCCAGTCAATCCGCTTGGCATGCTCCGTCCAGAAGCTATCCGGATCATTGATTGACGCGGCATACATCGCGTCGTACTTCGCAGCGTCGATATGCGCGCTTTCGGCAATCTCTTTGGATGGCGGATAGGTGGTATGGGCCGCGTCAGACATGGAAAGCTCCTCCCTCAGAACGTGATCGTTTATCGCCGGTTGCCGGGATGCGGCTGCCGGTCCTCCCTTTGGCGGATAATAGACCGATGTGAAAAGAAGGGAATAACCATCTGGAAAGCTTGCGTTTGTAAGTAAAGATTTTTCCGAATTAAGGCCCGATTTGTAAATTTTGTGGGCGTCAGGGCAAATAGCATAATGAATTTGGCCGATTGGCTGTCAAGTGTCGGAAGATTGGCGCTGTCCCTGCTTCCAAATGGTCTAAAATCCTCGCCGAAGGCATCCCCGGATGCGCCGCGCACTGTCCTTCTGGGGTTGGCAGACGGCCTGCTGCCCGCTAATCTTTCCGACAAGCGGAACAATAATGTCCGCAACCAGGGAGAACTTTATGAAAAATCTGATGAACGGCGCAGCCGTCTGCGCCCTTACTTTTGCATTCGCATCCCAAGCTGCCGCGACCGAATGGAACGCGTCCGTCTGGGGCAAGCGCCGCGCCTTTACCGAACATGTTGAAAAGATCGCGGAACTCGTTTCGGAAAAGACCAACGGTGAATTTACCATCAACGTCAGCTACGGCGGTCTGTCCAAGAACACCGACAACCTTGACGGCATTTCCATCGGGGCCTTCGAGATGGCGCAGTTCTGCGCCGGCTACCACCCCGACAAGAACCGCGCGATAACCGTGCTGGAGCTGCCGTTTCTGGGCGTGAACACGCTTGAGGAGGAAGTTGCCGTGTCGCAGGCCGTCTATGCGCATCCCGCCGTGGCCGAGGAAATGGCGCAGTGGAATGCCAGGATGCTGATGACATCGCCCATGCCGCAGTACAACCTTGTCGGGACCGGCGAGCCGCGCGACACGCTGGATGACTTCAGCGGCATGCGTGTGCGTGCAACGGGTGGTCTGGGCGAAGCTTTTGCCGCCGTCGGCGCGGTGCCGACTTCCGTGACCTCGTCCGAGGCGTATAACGCAATGGAATCAGGTGTTGTCGACACGGTCGCCTTTGCGCAGCACGCCCACCTCAGCTTTGGCACGATCAACAAGGCCGAATGGTGGACAGCGAACCTGAATCCCGGCACCGTAAACTGCCCCGTGGTCGTGAACATCGACGCCTATGACGCGCTGTCGGATGCCGAGAAAGAGGCGCTGGACGGTTCCGTTCAGGAAGCGCTGGATTACTACCTCGTGACCTACGCCGAACTGCTCAAGCGGTGGGATGCGGTGCTCGAGGAAAAAGGCGTTGAAAAGGTCATGATCTCACCCGAGGTGATTGCCGAATTCAAGGCCAAGGCGGCCGATCCCGCGCGCGAAGCGTGGATCGCAGAAATGGAAGCCCAAGGCATTCCGGGTCAGGAACTCTATGATCTGGTAATGACGTCGCTGGAAAAGCAACGCGCCTCCAACTAAGGCGCTGACAGGGGGGCCGTGCAAAAGCGCGGCCCTTCCTGTGTTATCGCCCTTCGCTTCATTCCTCACCCTTCTCGTGTTTCCCAATGAAAGGATAACATCATGGCAGGATCCTCCGCCGTGCTCGAAGACGGCAGCCTTTTAAGTCGCCTGGACAAGGGCCTGCTCAAGCTCGAGACCTTTTTTGCAATGGTTTCGGGGATCGCGGTCTTCATGCTGATGGTGCTGGCGGTCTGGTCCGTGGGCGGGCGCAAGTTCTTCGGGGTGCCGCTTGCCGGCTATGTCGACTGGATCGAGTTCGCAATGCCGTTAATCGCGATCATGGGCATCGCCTATACCCAGCGGAACGGCGGGCATGTGCGGATGGACATCCTGATCGGCCAGCTTAAAGGACGCGCACTTTGGGCGGCTGAAACGCTGTCGGTGGTGTTGATCCTGTTGCTGATGCTGGCGTTGATCTGGGGATCGTGGGCGCATTTCCTGCGGAGCTTCGATTTCAGCGCCCCTCTCTGGAGCCGGGACAGCTCGATCGACATCGGGCTTCCGATCTGGCCGGCAAAGTTGGTTGTCCCTGCGGCATTCAGCGTGCTGGCGCTTCGGCTGGTGTTGCAGATCTGGGGCTATGGGCGGGCGCTCGTTCTGGGATTGGAACATCCCGTGGCGGTGCCAATGGTGCAGTCGGCGGTTGAGCAGGCCATGGCTGAAGCAGAACATCTTGATGGGCGGGACTGAACATGGATCCTATTGAAATCGGCCTGTGGGTCTCCGCAGGCATGCTGGTCATGGTCGTTCTGGGCATGCGTGTGGCCTTTGCCGCCGCAATGGCGGGGCTGATTGGCCTGATCTGGATATTCTGGGCCAAAAGGGGAATGGAATGGGACCAGCTTGGCTGGGCGTTGACCGTGGCGATCAAGACGGCGGGGCAGGTGCCTCATTCCAAGGTTTCCAGCCAGACGCTGAGCCTGATCCCGACGTT
>JAGXHB010000078.1 GCA_024636425.1 Roseobacter sp. | reverse complement strand
CGGCAATCCCCGTCAGGATCGAAAACGGCGTGAGCCAGTCCCACCAGCCACCGGCATAGGCGCGGTTCTCGATCTCGATGCCCTGTACCAACGCACCTAGGGCGATGCCCTGACAGAAGGAAGCGGTGAACGATCCGCCGAAAAATGCAACGTCCCACAACCCCTTCCAGCGTGTGGTCCGCCAGCGGTACTCGAAGGCGACGCCGCGAAAGACAAGGCCCAGAAGCATCAATGTGATCGGCATGTAAAGCGCGGGCATCACCGTCGCGTAAGCCAGCGGGAACACGGCAAAAAGGCCTCCACCCCCCAGCACAAGCCACGTCTCGTTGCCGTCCCAGATCGGCGCGACAGAGTTCATCATCACGTTGCGTTCTGCCTCGTCTTTCGACAGCGGGAACAAAAGCCCGACCCCAAGATCAAAACCGTCGAGAATGACGTAGACCAGGACGGCCAGCGCAATGATGCCCGCCCAGATGAAAGATAGTTCCAGTCCAAACATGGGGTCGATCCTATTCTGCAGGCTTCAAGGCTTTGGGACGTTTCTGGGCGACTTGCGTGGTTCCGGCTGTCCGGATCGGACCGTCGTCAAGCTCGCCTTCGGATCCGACTGCCGGACGTTTGCTCATCAGGCGCAGGATGTAATAGACGCCTGCCCCGAACACGAAGAAGTAGACGATGATGAAGGCCGTAAGCGACGCCCCCACGGCCGGAGCGCTGACCGGCGCAAGACTGTCAGAGGTGCGCAGCAACCCGTAGACGGTGAAAGGCTGACGCCCGACTTCGGTCGTGACCCATCCCGCCAGCACGGCGACAAACCCCATCGGCCCCATCACGATTGAGGCGCGGTGCAGCCACCGGCTGAGGAACAGTTTGCCGCGCCAGCGCGCGATGGCTGCCCACAATCCCAGACCCAACATTGCAAAACCAAGACCGACCATCACTCGGAACGAGAAAAAGACGATTGCCACGGGCGGTTCGTTCTCGTCCGGAATGGTGTCCAGTCCGTCCAGCGGCGCATTCAGATCGTGCTTCAGGATCAGCGACGACAGTTTCGGAATTTCGACCGCGTAATCCACACGCTTTTCCGCTTGATTTGGAATACCGAACAGGATCAGCGGCGCGCCTTCTGGATGACTGTCGAAATGCCCTTCCATCGCCATAACCTTGGCGGGCTGGTGCTCTAGCGTGTTGATCCCGTGGAAATCTCCCGCGACAATCTGCAAGGGCGTGACCAGCAGCAGCATCCACATCGCCATCGAGAACATCCGCCGCGACGCAGGCCCCCGTCTGTCTTTGAGCAGATGCCACGCGGCCACGCCGCCCACGACAAGTGCCGTGGTCAGATAGGCCGCCAGCACCATGTGCAGCAGGCGGTAAGGGAAGGACGGGTTGAACACGATCTTCCACCAGTCCAGCGGGATGAACTGCCCCGCCTCGTTGATGCCAAAGCCCGCAGGGGTCTGCATCCAGCTGTTGACCGACAAAATCCAAGTGGCCGACAGCAAGGTGCCAAACGCGACCATACCGGTGGCAAACATGTGCAAGCCGGGGCCAACCCGCTTCAGACCGAACAGCATGATGCCCAGAAAACCCGCCTCGAGGAAGAAGGCAGACAGCACCTCATAGGCCATCAACGGCCCGATGACCGGACCCGCCTTGTCCGAAAAGACAGACCAGTTTGTGCCGAACTGGTACGACATCACGATGCCCGAAACGACGCCCATGCCGAAGGCTACGGCAAAAATCTTTTTCCAGTAATTGAAAAGCACCTGGTAGACGTCGTCTTTCGTCCACAACCAAAGCGCATTCACAACGGCCAGAAAGCTTGCCAGACCGATCGAGAACGCGGGGAAAATGATGTGAAAAGATACGGTAAATGCGAATTGAACCCGCGCCAGTATCTCGGCGGAAAACCCATCGAACATGTCGAACCCCTTGTTTTTGGCTACGATTCAATCCTCCCGCAGCCGGTAAACGGTAGTTAGGCCGATGCCATGTTAGAGTCACATGTTCAAATCGACGCAGCGGAATATGTCCTAGAACGTGATTTCGACCTTAAGCCCCGGTGCGTTGTCCAGCAATGCCAAATTCCCCCCGTGCAGCTTCACCACCCCCTCGACAAGGCTGAGCCCAAGGCCATTCCCCGGCGTGTGCCGGCTTGCATCCAGACGGTAAAGACGGCGCAAAACCTTGTCGCGCTCGTCTTCTGGGATGCCGGGGCCCGTGTCGCTGACCCACAACAGGGCGTGTCCGTCGCGCCGCGCCAGTCCGACACTGATCGTGGTTCCGGCACCGGTATGACGCAGCGCGTTTTCAATCAGATTGGCCAGCACCTGACCCAGCAGGTTCTTGTCGCCCTGCACGGTGATCACTTCTTCGGGGATGTCACAGATCAGGCTTTGCCCGTTCGCGCTTGCGGCTGGTTCGTAGACCTCGACAAAAGTCAGGCAAAGCTGGTTCAGTTCGACCGGTTTGAAATGCGACTTGGGCGAACCCGCCTCGACCGACGCGATCTGAAGCAGCGATTGAAAGACCGACGCGATGCCCGTCACCTCGTCTTGCGCGCGGGCCAGCAGGGTGCCTTCCGGCGTTTCGGGCGGAACGGTGCGCGCCAGATCATCCAGATGCACGGCGACCCGCTGGATCGGCGTTTTAAGGTCATGTGCGATGTCTGACGAAACCTGCCGCAACATCTGGGTCTGTGCTTCTTGCGCGCGGGCCATAATATTGATCTTGTGCCCGATGCGGACCAGATCATCGGCCCAGACCGGAGACACGCTGACCCTCGCCCCAAGATCGCCGTTCGTCAGATCATCCAGCGTGCCGCCGATCACCTCGACGTGCCGCTTGCTGCGCCGCGCCAGATACAACCCTCCCGACAAGGCGATCAGCACCGTCGGCAGCAGGCTGATCAGCAGGATATTCAGAAACACGGTGCGCAGTGCCTCGACCTCGGCGCGGCTGCGCGCGACGGTCAACTGCCCACCAAAAAGCCGCGTGGTCAGTGATAGATAGACGCCGTCATATTCCGCCCGCCCCTTGGCCAGCGACACGATGTGATAGCCTTCGTCATCGCGCGCGATTGCCCCGTTGCCGTAGATCTGCCCGTTGGGGGCGATGTAGCTCAGGATCACGCGGCTGGGATCGGCGTCGCGCGATTCAGCGTCCACCAGCGCGGCAACAGCGCGGGCACTCGGCGCTGCGCGAAACCCGGCGATGTCCTGCTCCAGATCAGCGCGTATCGCGGTTTCGAACGAGTTTTGCGTCACGGCATAGCTCGCGGCAAGGCTCAGCAGGCTCGCCACCGAGAAAAGCAGAACCAGCAGCAACGCCAGCCTGACCGGCATCGACCGCCAGATCTGCGTCAGCCGTGCCATCATCCGTCGATCCTGTAGCCTGCACCGCGCACGGTCTGGATCAGATCACGGTCGAAGGGTTTGTCGACCTTGGCGCGCAACCGGCTGATGTGGGTTTCGACCACGTTGGTCATCGGATCAAAGCTGATGTCCCACACCGCCTCAAGCAGCATGGTCCGGGTCTGCACCCTGCCCTTGCGGCGCAACAGATGTTCCAGCAAGGCAAATTCGCGCGGCAAAAGATCAATATCCTGCCCCGCACGCGTGACCTTGCGGGTGATCAGATGCATCTCGAGGTCGCCCGCACGCAGCACGGTTTCCTGATCCATCGCCTGTGGCCTGCGCGCCAGCGCCGCCACCCGCGCCGACAATTCCCCGAACGCAAAGGGCTTGACCAGATAGTCATCGCCACCCGCGTTCAACCCGCTGATCCGGTCCTCGACGCTGCCCATCGCCGTCAGGAACAGAACCGGCGTCCGGTTGCCGGCACCACGCAGCGTCTTGACGACCGTGAGCCCGTCCACCTCGGGCAGCATCCGGTCCACGATCAGCACATCATAGGTGCCAGAGGTGGCCTGAATAAGACCTTCCCGACCCGTTTCGATCAGATCGACGGTATGCCCCTCCTCGCGCAAGCCGCGGGCGATATAGGTGCCGGTGGTGGCGTCATCTTCGATCACAAGCAGTTTCATGGCAGACTTTCCGTTCAGGTTCAGACCGTGGGATACCGCATATAAGGGCGACTGACAGCATTGCCGCGCAAGTTAACAGATTTGTATAGGCGACCGGAACGCCCTGTAAGAACCGCCTGCCATATGGGTGTCATCCATGCAGATGTAAGGAAAACATGTATGACATCTCTTATCAAATCACCCCGCCGCGCCGCACCCTTTGTGCTGGCAGCGGCACTGGCCTCCACCTCGGCTGTTGCACTTGCGCCCACGTCGGCACTTGCCGTGCCGGCAGGAGGCTACGCCGATCTTGTCGACGAGATCTCGCCCTCTGTCGTGTTTATCGAGGTTTCGGGTTCATCCGCTCAGGGTGGCCCGCAGATGGAATTGCCCGAAGGCATGCCCGAAGAACTGCGCCGCCGGTTCGAGCAGATGATGCCCGACGGTCAAACCAATCCGCAGCCGACAATGGGTCTTGGGTCCGGGTTCATCGTCTCAAAAGACGGCCAGATCGTGACCAACAACCACGTGGTCCAGAATGCGGATAAGGTATCGGTCAAACTGTCGGACGGCCGCAGCTTCGAGGCGAAAGTCATCGGCAGTGACCCGATGACCGACCTGGCCCTGCTGAAGATCGAAGCCGATGTCGATCTGCCCGCCGTGACCTTCGGGTCATCCGAAGACATGCGCGTCGGTGACGAAGTCATCGCGATGGGCAACCCCTTTGGTCTTGGCGGTTCCGTGACAACGGGCATCGTGTCGGCGAAATCGCGCAATATCAACGCGGGGCCTTACGATGATTTCATCCAGACCGACGCCGCGATCAACCGGGGCAACTCGGGCGGGCCGCTGTTCAACAACGCGGGCGAAGTCATTGGCGTGAATACTGCCATCCTGTCGCCCGGTGGCGGATCGGTCGGGATCGGCTTTTCCGTACCTTCCGATCTGGTGCAGAACATCGTGGCCGATCTGGCCGATGACGGGACAATCACCCGCGGCTGGCTTGGCGTACAGATCCGCCCCATGACCGAGGAAGTTGCGCAGGTTCTGGGCTATGGCACCCCCAAGGGGGCCGTGATCGAAGCGGTCGGGGATGACAGCCCTGCACAGAAAGCCGGTCTTGAGAAGGGCGACATCATCCTGTCGTTCAACGGTACCGAGATCGAAGAGTTGCGCGATCTGACCCGCGCTGTCGCCGACACCGATCCGGACGAAACCGCCAAGGTGGTTGTCCTGCACAAGGGTGACGAAGTGACCCGCGATGTGACCATAGGCACGCTGGCCGAAAAGGAAGCGTGATCCGAAACTCCAGCCGGCTTACCTCGTTCCGGACTGGATAGCCCCCTTTGGCGCGCGTCCCCCATGCGCCTGAGGGGTGTGCCTGGCCCTGCCCGGTCAGGCCATCATGGCCCGGTGTTGCAGTCACCGGGCCATTTTTTTGCTATAACCTAGATCGTTTCCTCGAAAAGCGTGCGCAGGTTTTCCGCCGTCAGGGTGACGGGGTTACCGCCGCAAGACGGATCTTCCAGCGCCATGGCCACCAGATCATCCATGCGGTCTGCCGTCACGCCCATGTCGGACAGCTTGCGCGGGATCGCGAAACTGTCGTTGAACTTCTGCACAAAGCTGCGGAACCCGTCATAGCCCCCGTCAATCCCCAGATAGCTTGCCGCGCGGTCGAACCGGTCGCGGATCACACTTGCGTTCAGGTCCAGCACCGCAGGCATGCAGACGGCGTTGGTCGTGCCGTGATGCGTGTTGAAGACCGCGCCGATGGGATGGCTCATCGCGTGGATCGCGCCGAGACCCTTCTGGAACGCGGTCGCCCCCATCGCGGCGGCTGACATCAGCTGCGCGCGCGCTTCGATGTCTGTACCATCCTTGTAGGCGCGCGGCAGATAGTCGATGACCAGACGCATGCCTTCCAGCGCAATGCCTTGGGACATAGAGTGATAATGCGGGCTGCTATACGCCTCGACGCAATGGGCAAAAGCGTCAAGCCCGGTGCCTGCTGTGATATGTTTGGGCATGCCGACGGTCAGTTCAGGGTCGCAGATCACGACGCTTGGCAGCACCTTGGGGTGAAAGATGATCTTTTTCACATGGGTTTCGGAATTGGTCAAAACCGATGCGCGCCCGACTTCCGACCCGGTGCCCGCCGTCGTGGGCACGGCAATGATGGGTGCGATGGCGTCGGCGTCGGCCCGTGTCCACCAATCGCCAATGTCCTCGTAGTCCCAGACGGGACGCGCCTGACCCGCCATGAAGGCAATCATCTTGCCCAGATCAAGGCCGGAGCCGCCGCCGAAGGCGATCACCCCGTCATGGCCACCCTCGCGGTAGACCTTCAGCCCCTCGTCCAGATTGATCTCGGTCGGGTTTGGATCGACCTCGGAAAACATCGCGCGGCCAAAGCCTGCGGCATCCAGCAGATCCAGCGTGCGGGTGGTAATCTCCATCGACGCGAGGCCCTTGTCGGTGACCAGCAGCGGGTTTTTCATGCCGGTCGCGATGCAGGCCTGCCCGATTTCATCGATACGGCCCGCGCCGAAACGGATCGCTGTGGGATAGGACCAGTTGTTATTGAGTGTCATGCGGATCACGCCTTTTTCAGGTGGTAGGATTTGGGACGCGTCAGCGCCTGATAGGCCAGAACGGACAGACCGGCACCATTGCCGGTATCCTTGCAGCCGTTCCAGCAGAGCGCCGGATCAAGGTAATCACAGCGGTTCATGAAAACTGTGCCCGTTTCCAGCCGCGCGCCGATGTCATCCGCAGCTTCCGGGTCGGTTGTGAAAACCGCCGCCGTAAGCCCGAATTGGCTGTCGTTCATCAGGGCAATCGCCTCCGCGTCATCCTTGACCGACATGATGCCCACCACGGGACCGAAGCTTTCGTCGCGCATCACGCGCATGGCGTGTGTCACCCCTGTCAGGATCTGCGGCGTCAGATACGCGCCGCCGTCGTCTTCGGGGAACGGATCAATCAGGGCCGCAGCACCGGCCTCGACCGCCTCGGCGATCTGGGCGCGGACCTCATTGGCAAAGCGGACATTGGCCATCGGCCCGACGGTCGTTTCCTGATCGAGCGGATTGCCCAGCTTCAGCGCCTTGACCCACGCCACGGCCTTTTCCACAAAGGCGTTATACAGGCTTTCGTGGACATAAATCCGCTCGATCCCGCAGCAGCACTGCCCCGCGTTGAACATCGCGCCATCCATCAGGCCATCGACGGCCGCGTCAAGATCGGCGTCGGCGCGGACATAACCGGGGTCTTTGCCGCCAAGCTCTGTGGCGACGGGCGTGAAGGTTCCGGCTGCCGCCCTCTCCATCGCCTTGCCGCCTCCGACGGAGCCTGTGAAGTTGACGAACCCGAACTGCCGCTCGGCGATCAGCGCCGATGT
>JAGXHB010000077.1 GCA_024636425.1 Roseobacter sp. | reverse complement strand
GGGTGACGCTGAGTGCGACTTTGTTGGGGTTCGGTTTTGGCACGCTGCTGGGGATATTGCTGGCGGTGGGCATCGTGTTCAACCGCACGATGGATATGTCGGTCATGCCCTGGGTTATCGCCAGCCAGACGATACCCATTCTGGCGATTGCGCCGATGATCATTGTGGTGCTGAATGCGGTCGGCATTTCTGGGCTTCTGCCCAAGGCGATGATCAGCATGTACCTTTCTTTTTTCCCCGTCGTGGTCGGCATGGTCAAAGGGCTGCGCAGCCCTGACCAGATGCAGCTGGACCAGATGCGAACATGGCACGCGAGCGCCAGTCAGACATTCTGGAAGCTGCGGTTGCCCGCGTCGATGCCATACTTCTTTACCTCGCTGAAAATCGCCATGGCGGCGTCGCTGGTGGGAGCCATCGTCGGTGAATTGCCGACGGGTGCGGTTGCCGGACTGGGAGCGCGGTTGCTGGCGGGCAGTTATTACGGTCAGACCATCCAGATCTGGAGCGCGCTGATCATGGCTGCGGTACTCGCCGCGGTGCTGGTCGGGGTGATCGGTCTGATCCAGCGCGTGATGCTGAAGCGGATGGGGATGGCGCAATGATCTGGCTTGTCTTCGCCGTTCTCGCCTGGGGTCTGGGGTGGTGGATCAATGTGCTGCTTGCGCGCCGTCGCCCGTCCCGCTGGGCATCGCTTGCCGCACCGCTGGTCTTTGGGATCACGCTGATTGCGGTGTGGGAAGGAATGGTACGGGGCCTTTCGATCTCTCAGGTCTTACTGCCTGCGCCGACGGCCATTGCGGCACGGTTTGTGACCTCGACGGATATCCTATGGGTCGATTTCGTCCAAACGGTGCTGAAAGGTGCCTTGTCGGGCTATGTGATCGGCTGCGGGGCGGCGTTCCTGATCGCCGTGATGATCGACCGCTTTCCGTTTCTCCAGCGTGGGTTGCTGCCCGTCGGCAACTTTGTCGCGGCGTTGCCGGTGATCGGCATGGCCCCGATTCTAGTGATGTGGTTCGGGTTCGACTGGCAATCCAAGGCCGCCGTCGTTGTGGTGATGGTGTTCTTCCCGATGCTGGTGAACACCGTGCAGGGATTGCAGGCGACCGAAGCCATGCAGCGCGATCTGATGCGGACCTATGCCGCCAGCTATTGGGTGACCCTGATCAAGCTGCGCTTGCCCGCCGCGATGCCTTTCGTGTTCAATGGCCTGAAGATCGGGACAACGTTGGCGCTGATCGGGGCAATTGTTGCTGAATTTTTCGGCTCTCCCGTCAGGGGGATGGGGTTTCGCATCTCGACATCGGTGGGCCAGCTTGCGCTTGATCTGGTCTGGGCCGAAATTGTCGTCGCAGCCATCGCGGGTTCTGCTTTTTACGGGGCAATGTCCCTGCTCGAGCGGGCCGTGACCTTCTGGCATCCAAGCCAGCGGAGATAATGAAAATAAAGCCAACCAAGAGGGAGACTGAAGATGAAAAAACTATCGACATATATCGCGGGTGCCGCCGTGGGCCTGATGGGCACGGTGGCGCAGGCCGCTGATGATGTGACCTTGCAGTTGAAATGGGTGACGCAATCCCAGTTCGCAGGGTATTACGTGGCGCTTGATAAAGGCTTTTACGAAGAGGAAGACCTCAACGTCACGATCAAGCCCGGTGGTCCGGATATTGCGCCGACGCAGGTTCTGGCCGGTGGCGGTGCCGATGTGACCGTCGAGTGGATGCCTGCCGCGTTGTCTGCGCGGGAAAAGGGGCTGCCGATGGTGAACATCGCGCAGCCGTTCAAATCGTCCGGCATGATGCTGACCTGCCGAAAGGATGCAGGCGTTGCGACCACGGATGACTTCAAGGGCAAAACGCTGGGTGTTTGGTTCTTTGGCAACGAATTTCCGTTCCTGAGCTGGATGAGCAAACTTGAGTTGCCGACAGACGGGGGTGACGAAGGCGTGACCGTCCTGAAGCAGGGCTTCAATGTGGACCCGCTGATGCAAAATCAGGCAGCTTGCGTGTCGACGATGACCTACAACGAATATTGGCAGGTGATTGATGCGGGCCTGACGGACGAAGATCTGGTGCTGTTCAAGTACGAGGACGAGGGCGTTGCGACGCTTGAAGACGGGCTCTACGTGCTGGAAGAGAACCTCGCCGACCCTGAATTCGAGGACAAGATGGTGCGGTTCGTGCGTGCGTCGATGAAGGGCTGGAAATACGCCGAGGAAAATCCGGACGAAGCGGCAGAGATCGTTCTGGAGAACGACGCATCCGGTGCACAGACGGAAGAGCATCAGAAACGCATGATGGGCGAAGTGGCCAAGCTGACCGCGGGCAGCAACGGTGCCTTGGATGAGGCGGATTACCAGCGGACGGTTGAATCGCTGCTGTCGGGCGGGTCTGACCCCGTTATCACCAAGGAGCCTACAGGTGCATGGACACATGCGATCACGGACAAGGCGCTGAACTAGGCCGACGCGATCTGCAACAAACTGGGGCCGGTGCGCACGCGCCGGCCCTTTCTCTGTCGGCGCACACAAGGTCTGTGCGGAAAGATTCAGTTTTCCGGGCGCAGATCTGCGCCCATATTGGTCTCATCACCCCGCACCCTTCCTGAAAGGAGCCGAAGATGAGCTGGAACCCGACCCACGATCCAACATGCCCCGATGCCGACAGCAGTGCGCTTGAGACGTTGATCATTCCGCGCGCCCGCGATCTGGGGGGCTTCGAAGTACGGCGTGCCTTGCCGTCGCCCGACCGGCAAATGGTCGGGCCGTTCATCTTCTTCGATCAGATGGGCCCGGCTGAGTTCATCACGGAAGGCGGTATCGACGTGCGGCCCCATCCGCATATCGGGTTGGGCACCGTGACCTATCTGTATCAGGGGGAATTCGAGCATCGCGACAGTCTGGGCACCCACCAGATGATTTATCCCGGCGAGGTCAATTGGATGGTGGCCGGGCGCGGCGTGACCCATTCCGAGCGCACCAGCCCTGAAGCGCGGGCAACCCGTCACAAGTTGTTCGGCATCCAGACATGGATCGCCTTGCCCGAAGCCTATGAGGACATCGCACCGGACTTCGAACATCACAAGCAAGAGGCACTGCCAGTGCTGGAGGATACCGGCATCAATGCGCGGCTTATTCTGGGATCGGCCTACGGGCAGACAAGCCCGGTGACGATGCATTCGGAAACCTTCTACGCTGATGTGACCTTAGCCGCAGGTGCCCGGTTTCCGCTGCCGGACAATCACGAGGATCGCGGCATCTATGTCTCTGAGGGCAGCATCACCGTAGCCGGAGACGTATTCGAAGCGGGTCGCATGATGGTGTTCCGCCCGGGTGACCGTATTTCGGTCACAGCGGGGCAGCGAGGGGCACGGCTGATGGTGCTGGGAGGTGCTACCCTGAACGAGCCGCGCTATATCTGGTGGAACTTCGTATCGTCCTCAAAAGACCGGATCGAAGCGGCCAAGGAAGCATGGAAAGCGGCCGATTGGGAAAACGGGCCGTTTCGGTTGCCGCCGGGCGATGACGCCGAGCATATTCCGATCAGCGCGGATCTGGATCGGACCAAACCCAAGGGTGTGCACAAGTGAAAGAGCAATGGGCCGGCTCTCTATATCTCCGGCCCAAGGGTGTGATTGGAGCGAATCAAAGGACGGTGACTGTCGTGCCGATGGGGACTCGTTCGTAAAGGTCGATGACATGTTCGTTGATCATCCGGATGCACCCGTTCGAAACAGAGCGTCCGATGGTGCCAGGCTGTGTGGTGCCGTGGATGCGGAAAAACGTGTCGCGGCCATTCTGGAAAAGATAAAGCGCGCGGGCACCTAGCGGGTTCTTGGGGCCACCGGGTTCCGCATCTGTATTGCCTTTGAACTTGCCATAGGCTTTGGGGTCACGCTCGATCATTTCGTCCGTGGGACGCCATGTAGGCCATTCTTTTTTCACCTGAATTTTTGCGGTGCCGGTAAACTCAAGCCCGGCCTTGCCGACGCCCACGCCATAGCGCATCGCCTGTCCGGGGGCAGTGACAAGATAAAGATAATGGCTGCGCGGCAGGATCAGCAACTGGCCCACAGCGTATTGTTTCTTGATCGAGACCAATTGTGGTGCGGGATTGTAGGCGGCCCCTTGGGCAAACGAGGCCTGCGGGAAGGCAAGGGCGGCAATGGACCCTGCGATGAATGAGCGACGGCGCATGGAAACGCTCCTGAAAAGTTGACTGCGAATATTTTGCCCGTTGCTCCGCAGTTGGCAACCCTTTGAACGACAAAACCGGCCAACCCTGAGGGTTAGCCGGTTAAATTCATCATCGAGCCTAAGCTCGGGTTGGCTTACGCCAGTGCGATGTTCGACGCAGATTCGCGACCGTCACGGCCAGCTTCAATGTCGAATGTCACTTTCTGGTTGTCGGCCAGACCTGTCAGGCCTGCGCGCTCAACAGCAGAAATATGTACGAATACATCTTTGCTGCCGCCATCGGGTGCGATAAAGCCGAAGCCTTTAGTTGTGTTGAACCATTTTACGGTGCCAGTGGCCATATCCGTAGTCTCCTCTAGTGTACCATCCGCGTCGTGCGATGGCTTGGCGTGGTCGGTCTGGATCGAAGTCTGAACGCCGTATAAGGGAGACAGTGGGTCGAAAAAGAATAACGTTTGCGCACCCTGTATGGCAGGTGCCACAGATTCGCGCAAGACCCTCTACATTCCGCGCATCAGGCAGGCCATTTCCCGCCAAGCACGGCACTTTTGCGCCTTAATACAGGGTGTGAGATCTGCCACTCCCCTTGTCTTACTGGCTTATCTTGAACCGTGTATTTCTGCTTCAGCACCTATCCCAAACAAAATATCGCCCGATTTTTGCGCGAGACTGGCCCAATTAGAAGACCAGAGGCTTTGGCTCACTGTTTGGAAGGACCATGAAGATGCGGATTCTCGCTGTTGATGACGATCCAACAATCCTTGACATGCTGCGTGACAGTCTTAGCAAACAGTTCGGTTTTGATCTGGAATGCGCCGAAGATGCTGAAGAGGCGATGACCATTCTGGCGGATCCTACGAAGAGCTTCGACTGCTTCTTGCTTGATATCATGTTGCCCGGTGTCGACGGGATCGAATTATGCGCGCGACTGCGCGCGTTGAATGACCATAAAACGACGCCAGTGATTATGATAACAGCCAGCCGCACGCATGATCTGATGGCGCGCGCCTTTCACGCGGGTGCGACCGACTTCATCTTCAAGCCCCTGAACGGCATCGAGCTGGGGGCGCGGATCAATACCGCAGGGATGCTTAACGAGAGTTTGCGCCGCGAACGCGTGGCGCATCATTCTTTGGCTGAATTGACGGAATTGATGAAAATCCGCCGCGACGACAGCTTTGATCTGGGGGTTGCGGGTGTCGACGATCTGAACGCTTTTGAAAACCGCCTGCTGCGTCTGCCCGCAGGATGCTATGCGATGAGCCTTGTTGCTATCAAGCTGCCGCAGATCCGAAACATCTTTGACACGCTCGAGCCTGCTGAATTCTGTCGCCAGATGGTCCGTGTGGCGAAGGCGTCCGTGGCAGCGCTCAGTGATACGCGCTGTATTATCGGATACGCAGGCAACGGCATTCTGGTTGCGGCGGTGCTGGACCGGTCACGCTTGAACCCCGCCGAGATCCAGACGAGGATTGAAGCAGACCTGACCGAAACATGGATGGCATCCAGAATCGGCAGCGATATTGGTGCCGATGTTTCCGTGCGCTCGATCTCGTCACAGCGGCTGTGGTCCGGATTGTCGGCGTGTAACATGGTGCGTGACTATCTGGGCAAGGACGCACCGCCCGAAGACGATGCATTCGAGGCCATCGGCGGGCTTTTCGACTTTCAGATCTGAAGCCGGACGTCAAAACGGGGGCTTCGATCGAAGCCCCCGTCCAGTGTTTCAACGATGCCAATCAATCAGCGCGAGAACTTCTTGTGCTTCAGGCGCTTGGGCTCCATCGCATCGTCACCAAGGCGGCGCTTCTTGTCTTCTTCATAGTCCGAGAACCCGCCTTCGAACCATTCGACATGGGCATTGCCTTCGAATGCGAGGATGTGGGTGCAAATCCGGTCGAGGAAGAAACGGTCGTGCGAAATGACCACGGCGCAGCCTGCAAAATCCACCAACGCATCTTCAAGCGCACGCAGGGTTTCGACGTCCAGATCGTTTGTCGGTTCATCGAGCAGCAGCACGTTGCCGCCTTCTTTCAGCAGTCGTGCCATGTGGACGCGGTTGCGTTCACCGCCCGACAGCAAGCCGACTTTTTTCTGCTGGTCGCCGCCCTTGAAGTTGAAGGCACCACAATAGGCACGTGAATTGATCTCTGCATCCCCAAGCTGGATGATCTCGGCTCCGCCTGAAATCGCCTGCCAGACGTTGTCGTCTGCGTTCAGGTCATCGCGCGACTGGTCGACGTAAGACAGCTCGACCGTGTCGCCCAGGCTGATGGCACCTGTGTCGGGTTGTTCGTGGCCGGTGATCATCTTGAACAGCGTCGATTTACCCGCACCGTTGGGCCCGATCACGCCGACGATACCACCGGGGGGCAGCGAAAATTCGAGGTTCTCGATCAACAGCTTGTCGCCCATGGCCTTGGACAGCCCTTCGACCTCGAGCACCTTGTTGCCAAGCCGGGGACCGTTCGGAATGACGATCTGCGCGCGGGTCAGGCGTTCACGCTCTGAGCTGTCTGCCATTTCGTTATAGGCGTTGATACGCGCCTTGGATTTCGCCTGACGGGCCTTGGCCCCCTGACGCATCCATTCAAGTTCGCGCGACAGGGTCTTTTGCTTGGACTTATCCTCACGGGCTTCCTGTTCAAGCCGTTTGGCTTTCTGGTCGACCCAGCTGGAATAGTTCCCCTCGTAGGGGATGCCGTTGCCGCGATCCAGTTCGAGGATCCAGCTTGTGATGTTATCAAGGAAATAACGGTCGTGGGTGACGATCAGGATCGTTCCCTTGTAGTCGATCAGGTGCTGTTGCAGCCACGCGATGGTTTCGGCGTCAAGGTGGTTGGTCGGCTCATCAAGCAGCAGCATTTCGGGCGCTTCAAGCAGCAGCTTGCACAGCGCCACGCGGCGCGCTTCACCGCCAGACAGCTTGGTCACGTCCGCATCGTCGGCCGGGCAGCGCAAGGCTTCCATCGCCACGTCGATCTGGCTGTCCAGATCCCACAGGTTTTCCGCGTCGATCTGGTCTTGCAATTGCGACATCTCGTCGGCGGTTTCATCCGAATAGTTCATCGCCAGGTCATTGTAGCGATCCAGGATGTCCTTCTTCTTCTTGACGCCCAGCATCACGTTTTCACGCACGGTCAGTGCAGGGTCCAGATAGGGTTCCTGCTCCAGATAGCCGACCTTGGCACCTTCAGCGACCCAAGCTTCGCCCGAGAAATCCTTGTCCTTGCCAGCCATGATTTTCATCAGCGTGGATTTACCGGAGCCGTTGACCCCGACCACGCCGATTTTCACGCCGGGCAAGAAGTTGAGATTGATATTGTCGAAGCATTTCTTGCCACCCGGATAGGTCTTTGAGACCCCGGACATGTGATAGACATACTGATAGGCGGCCATTGGGAATCCTCGGATAAACTGCGTATGGGTTTGGGACGTGCAATATCGCCCAAAGGGGGCAAAATCAAACACTCAATAGATGGGGGCTCCATGCCAGATTTGAAGGCATTGATTGCAGGTTATGCACAGGCGGGTCAGGTGACATGGATCGGCATTAGACCGGCGCGGCGGCTGGATATGGCCTGCGTGCCCGAGATCGAGGTCGGGGAAGACGGGTTGAAGGGTGATCATGCCCGCCCCGGCAAACGCGCAGTGACGTTGATACAGGCCGAACATCTGCCGGTGATCGGTGCCATGATGGGGCAGGGACCGGTGGCACCCGAAATGCTGCGGCGAAATCTTCTTGTGTCGGGGATCAATCTTGCGGCGCTCAAGGGGCGGCAGGTGCGGATCGGCAATGTTGTGGTGTCGATCGACGTGATCTGCGCGCCGTGCAGCCGCATGGAAGAAACCTTGGGCAAGGGTGGATATTCGGCAGTGCGCGGCCATGGCGGTTGGTGTGCAAGCGTGCTGCAGCCCGGTCTGATCCGTGTGGGTGATGCAGTAGCCCCGATCTGATCCTCAAGGGAAGGGGGCTTCAGAACGGTGTAAACGGATGATGCAGACCGTGAAATTCAGGCCGATGTCCCGAGAAACGTCCGAATTCAGGTCAGCTTCATTTTTCGGGATCGATTATGATTTTCCGATCAGGGGTCAAACCACCTGAAGAATCTGCCGCGTTCAAGCGGTGGCACAGCACCAAAAGGGATAGGGACATGAAAAAATCCACAATCGTTGTGGGGCTTGACGGAGGCGAAGCTGGCTCACGCGCGCTCGACTTTGCTTCGGCGCAGGCCAAACTGATCGGAGAATGCGATCTGAAGCTGGTCTATGTAATCGAATGGTCACCGTTCAGCTTTCAGACATCCGAAGAGAACGACCAGCGCCACAAGCGCCGCGAAGAAGAACTGTCGCTGGCGCGGGAACGGATCCTTGATCCGGCGGTCAAGAAAATGACCGATGCCGGTTTGTCGGTGGAAGGGATCGTGCGGCACGGTGATGTCGCGGATATTCTGGATGCGATCGCCAAGAAGATCGGTGCGCAGCAGATTGTCGTGGGCCGGGTCGGTCTGCGCGGTATCAAAGAGCGCGTGTTCGGCGGTGTGACAGGGCGGCTTGCCGTTGCGTCCAGCGTGCCCGTCACGATCATCCCATGAAAGGTCCGACCATGAACAGATTTCTTGCAACAGGTCTTGGCGCTGCCATGGCCTCCGGTTTGCCTGCTATCGCTTCGGCGCAAGACGCCGTTGGCATTGACCAGCGCATCAACGACATCTTTGCGGACTATACCGGCTGGTATGTGTCCCTCATCTTTGCGGATCTGCCGGGCACCAACTTTTCCTGGATCGCGATGTGGCTGGTTGTGGGTGCCGTTGTCTTCACCGTCTATTTCGGCGCGATCCAGTTCAAGGGGTTCTGGCATTCGATCCAGCTTGTCAGGGGGGACTATTCCGATCCCGACGACGCGGGCGAGGTCAGCCACTTTCAGGCGCTTGCGACCGCGCTTTCGGGTACTGTCGGGCTTGGCAACATCGCTGGTGTTGCGGTGGCGGTCAGTATCGGCGGGCCGGGTGCCACCTTCTGGATGGTCATCGCCGGTCTGTTCGGCATGGCCACGAAGTTCACCGAATGTACGCTGGGTGTGAAGTACCGCAACGAATACCCTGACGGCAGCGTCTCGGGCGGGCCAATGTATTACATCACCAAAGGTTTTGCCGAACGCGGTCTGCCCTTGGGTGGCTTCATGGCAATCGTGTTCAGTATCTTCACCATCCTCGGCGCACTTGGCGGTGGCAACATGTTCCAGGCCAACCAGGCCCATGCGCAGCTTTCCGGTGTGCTGGGCGATTATCCGGGCTGGATCACGGGTGTCGTTCTTGCTTGCATTACGTTTGCCGTGATCGCGGGCGGTCTGAAATCCATCGCACGGGTGACGGAGAAGGTCGTGCCTTTCATGGGGGTCTTCTACGTCGTCGTGTCGCTGCTGATCCTGCTGATCAACTTTGACCAGATCGGTTGGGCGTTCGGCCAGATCTTTGTGGGCGCCTTTACGGGACTGGGTGTCGTCGGTGGCTTTACCGGCGCGTTGATCCAGGGCTTCAGACGTGCTGCGTTCTCGAACGAGGCGGGGATCGGCTCAGCGGCCATTGCACACTCTGCCGTCCGGACGAAAGAACCGGTAACCGAAGGGTATGTGGCGCTTCTGGAGCCGTTCATCGATACGGTCGTGATCTGTACGATGACGGCCTTGGTTATCGTCATCAGCGGTGTGATGAACGTCGACCCTGAAACCGGACTTTACATCTGGAACACAGAAGCGGGCCGCATCGCGACCGAAGGGGATGTGTCGGGCGTCGCACTCACATCTGCCGCCTATGCCAAGGCGTTTTCGTGGTTCCCGGTTCTGCTGATGGTCGCGGTCGTGCTCTTTGCGTTCTCGACCATGATCAGCTGGTCGTATTACGGGCTGAAGGCGTGGACCTACATCTTTGGCGAAGGCAAGATGAAGGAGCTGGTCTTCAAGATCATCTTTTGCGTCTTCATCGTCATCGGGGCGGCAGCGAGCCTTGGACCGGTGATCGACTTCTCGGACGCGATGCTGTTCTCGATGGCGATCGTCAACATCATCGCACTGTATCTGCTGATGCCGATCGTGAAGCGCGAGTTGGCCAGCTATGTGACGCGGCTGAAGTCGGGCGAGATCAAGAAGTTCACCGAATAGAACGACTTGAGTTGACAATGGGCGGATAAGCCCGTCCTTTCGGCCCCTGTAACGTTGCAGGGGCCGTTTTCTTTGGGCAATCCTTTTCCATATGCAGCACCCGGTCAGGTGATCGGGTTGTTGGGCGGATCATTCGATCCGGCACATGCGGGCCATGCGCATATCACGCGCGAGGCCCTGAAACGGTTTGGCCTTGATCGTGTGTGGTGGCTGGTCAGCCCTGGCAATCCTCTCAAGGTGAAGGGGCCGGCGCCGCTGGATCAACGCATTTTGCGGGCGCGCGACGTGATGCAGCATCCGAGGGTCGATGTTACCGAGATCGAAGCGCATCTTGGCACGCGCTATACGGCGCAGACGCTGGCAGCGCTGCGGGCGCGCTATCCTTTGGTGCGGTTCGTGTGGCTGATGGGGGCGGACAACCTTGCACAATTGCACCTGTGGCAGGATTGGCAACAGATCGTCAAAACCGTCCCGATCGGCGTCATGGCCCGACCGGGACAGCGCATTTCGGCCCGAATGAGCAGGGCAGCGGCCTTGTTTGCGGACTACCGGATTGCGGGCGGGCAAAGCCAGCTTCTGGGGCGTGCTGCCCCTCCCGCATGGTGTTTTGTCAATGTTCCGATGGTCGATATCAGTTCGAGCGCGATCCGGGCGGCCGGAAAATGGTCAGCGTAGCCGCGTTGACGTGATGCCCGCCCCAAGGATCACAGCCAGCCCGACCCACGTCACAAGATCGGGCAGCGCGCCAAACAGCAGCCAGCCCAGTCCGACCGCCGACAGCAGCTGGAAATAGATCATCGGCGCGATCTTGGTGGCAGGGGCCAGCCGGTAGGCGTAGAGCATCAGCAGATTGCCCAGCATGGAACACAGCGCGCTGGTCGCGGTCAGCGCGGCAACCGGCGCGGACATCTCGGGCAGGTTCAACAGCCCCAAGGGCAACAACAGACCGGCGCTGATGATCAACTGGCTGAAGGACAGCGACAGCGGTGGGGCCAGCCCCGACAGCCAGCGCGACATCGTCAGGAACACGCCGTAGAATGACCCCGCGGCCAGCGCCCACATCAACCCCGGCGTGATGCCGAAACCGGGACGCACGACAAGCAGGACGCCCGCAAACCCCAGCAGGATCAGAGTGCTGCGCAACAGCGTGATCGGCTCGCGCAGAAAGATCGCGGCCAGCACATAGCTGAGCAACGGGCCGACGAAGAACGCGGCAAAGACATTTGCCACGTCTTCGGTTTGCAGGGCTGTCTGGATGCTCGTGATGCCGCAGCACAGCATCAAGGCGCGCACCCAGATCCGCCAGTTGCTGAAAAGGGCGCGCGTTTGTGGCGGTATGAACGGGATCAGGAACACCGTCCCGAGGGCAAACCGTGACCACGCAACAAACACCGGTGCGACGCCAAGCTGCGACGTCAAAACCTTGCCGGCGCTGTCCCCGGCGGGGATCAGCGACATGGCGATGAACATGATCAGGACGGCGCGCTGCATCAGGTCGGCGTAGCACGCGGGCAGTCCCATGAAAATGTGAATTGCAGACGCTTGTCACGCTGGCCGCTGTGGGCTTTAAGCTGGTGTCATGACCAGATCATTTTCGCGCCGCTTCTTTCTTGGGTCCGCTGCTGCAGGGCTGTTCGCCGCTCCTGCATTGGCAGCGCCCCCAACCACATCGCTGCGGCCTGTGCTGCGCGGTGACGATCTGTTTCGCCAATCTATTCCGACCGCTGCAGAATTGGTCGAGAAGGCTAATCTGGACGGGCGCACGGGTTATGTCGTGGCGGACGCGGAAACCGGCAGCATGCTCGAGGTGTTGGCCCCCGATGTCGGACTTCCGCCCGCCAGCGTGACCAAGGCGATAACGGCGCTTTATGCGCTTGAAGTGCTGGGTGCGGGCCACCGTTTCGAGACGCGGGTGTTGGCGACCGGTGGCGTGACAGACGGCGAGGTTCAGGGCGACCTTATTCTGATG
>JAGXHB010000076.1 GCA_024636425.1 Roseobacter sp. | reverse complement strand
CAGGGTGATCCAGGTGCTGCTGGGCCATGCCAGGCTGGAGACCACAACGATCTATACCAAGGTGGCGATCAAGACGATCCGGGATGTGACCAGCCCGCTCGATCTGCTGGTGCGACGGGAGGCCGGTGCCGGATAGACCCCGGATCCGATGCCTCGTCCCAGACTGGAGGTCGCGGATATCTTCCGCGCTCATGGGCCGGCCTATCGCCGCGAACATGCCGGACACCTGAACCTTCCACAGTTGAAGGTCATGTCCGCGATTGAGAACTGCCGCACCGCCGCTCTCGGCGGGCATGTCGCTGCCTGCACAAAGTGCGATCACCAGCACATTCCATACAACTCTTGTCGCAATCGGCACTGCCCGAAGTGTCAGGGAGCAACCGCAAAAGACTGGATGCAGGCGCGCATCGAAGACCTTCTGCCGGTAGAATACTTCCATGTGGTGTTCACGCTTCCGGCCCAGATCGTGGATATCGCTTACCAAAACAAGGCGGAGATCTATGGTCTGTTGTTCAAGGCATCCGCGCAGACTCTGCTGACCATTGCGGCCGATCCAAAACACCTTGGTGCGCGGATCGGTATGACCTCGGTCTTGCATACCTGGGGCTCAGCGATGACCCACCACCCGCATGTGCATGTCATTGTGCCTGGTGGCGGACTGTCGCCGGACGGGTCCCGCTGGGTCGTCTGTCGCCCGGGGTTTTTCCTGCCAGTTAAGGTCCTGTCGCGGTTGTTCCGGCGTTTGTTCCTCGAGGGGCTGATCAGACTGCACCAAACGGGCAAGCTGGCCTTCTTCGGGGAACTGGCCGGACTGGCCGATCCCGATGCCTTCGCCTCCCATCTCGCGCCGCTGCGCAAAGCCAGCTGGGTTGTTTATGCCAAGCCACCCTTCGGCGGGCCGGAGGCGGTGTTGGCCTATCTGAGCCGATACACACACCGCGTCGCGATCTCGAACCACCGCCTCGTGAGTGCTGATGCCGATACCGTGGCTTTCCGCTGGAAAGACTACCGCATCAAGCGTGGCGACCGCATGAAGACCATGCGTCTGTCTACGGATGAGTTCATTCGCCGTTTCCTGATCCATGTCCTGCCGTCAGGCTTCCACCGCATCCGCCACACAGGCTTCCTCGCCAATGGCATCCGGCGTGACAGGATCGCAACGATCAGGGGCTTACTCAATGCAGAGCCAGAACCTCGCCAGTCTTTGGCCGAGGGGGAAAGTGACACCCCCACCGATCTTGATGCCCATCAGCCTTGCCCAAAGTGCGGAGGCACCATGATCGTCATCGAAACCTTCACAAGGGGCCAAACACCCAGATCCCGCGCACCGCCATGGGAGAACGCCGCATGATACGACGCAAAAACCCGGCGCTTTCTCGTGCAGACACCGGACCAATCAGTGCGGCCACCTCACCAGATCCCACGTTGCAGCACGCCGGTGGAGGTAGGATCGAACGCTGGTCGGTCATGTCCTGTCGGGAAAACCGACTTATCTGCTCGGCCTGTCACCACAATGTGGTTCGCTCTGCTCCTCAGGCGATGCAACCGTAAACGCTCAATCCCCATAGCACCCAGATCGGCCCGCGCTTTCCTCCTTGTCAGATTTGTCGCCGCTGCAGCTCACGCTGACAGCAGCCACAAACCTTAGACAAAGTGTGCATTCGCTACGCCTACGCCAATGGCTGCTTTCTAAAATTAGAAGGTCCAAAAAATTGCATTTGCGGCGCTCTTAACTGCACGGGAATGGTAAGATTCATTCACGTTGCCAGCATCTGATGGCTGGCACAAAAGCAGAGTAACTTATAATCGTCATCCCGCTTTAATAAGTTCAGTCTGATTTCGGCATTGCTACGACCGCAATCATTTCTACCCGCATTCCGGGGCGGGCCAAGGCGACGCCGCCGGTTGCGCGCGCTGGTGGGGCATCACGGTCGACCCACTCATCCCAGACGGCATTCATGCCTTGGAAATCTGCCATGTCGGCAAGCCAGACTTGAATAGACGCGATGTCAGATTTGTCGGCACCCAATTCCTTGATGACAGAGTCCATTTTTGCCAAGACTTGCTTGGTCTGTTCGGTGATGTCGGCCCCAAGATCATCTGGGACCTGTCCGGCAAGAAATGCGATGTCGCCGATGCAAACAGATTGGCTCATGCGGGGGCCGGGGTTCAGGCGTTTCAGGGTCATAGTTGTGTCCTTTTCAATCGTTGTCGGTTGTTGTTGATCCAGCGCCCGCGCGGGAGCTTTCGGAGGATGGAACTGTTGTGCGCATCGCCAGCGTATTCAGCTCTGCGATGATCTCTGCCGAGATGCTGGGAACTTTACTTACTGTCAGGGTCTGTGGTTTGCCGAACCGTGCAGTCAGCGTAATCGGCACTTGTTGTTGCCCGCCAAGCGCGGCCGCGGCATCCATTAGTGCATCGGATCCACCACCAAGGCTTGCCATTCCACCGGTCCACTCGATGTCAAACAGGATGTCATTTGACGCGGCGATCACCGCGAGGAAAGGTATTAAAAGTATAGGGTGATCGACCTTACCGATTTTAAGTGAGGAGCCCGCTTTGATGCCTTCGGGAAGCTCTGCATAATCGCAGAGCGTGGCCCCCAAAGCGATTGGACAAAGCGCACGGCCTGCCGGGGCCTCCCACGCGCCAGGTGACACTGTTGGGCATAGATCGCCCCATGGTCGGCCCTGTGCCTGATCGAGATGGGCATAAAGATGGCTTGGCCCATTGATGCCATGCTGAACCAGCCAGGCCGCAGCAAACCCCGCCTCTTCGGCCAGGCCCCAGCTCATTCCGGCACCGCGTGCAGCTTTCATGCAAAGGGATGCGACTTCGTTGCGCGAAAGAGACGCCGAAAGTCCGTCTTCAATGTAAGGCGTGGAATCTCCGCGCGTCTGATCATGTGGTGCAATCGTCATGGCAGATCTCCCTGTTCGATTTCATCGGGAAACGGGGCTCCCTGAAACAGGTTGATGCGGACCCAGCGGTCTGATCTTGGGTCAAACCGCGTCGCACCAAAGAATGACAATTTGCAGCGAAGCAGGTCGATGGGCAACATATCCGCAGAAATCAGATTGTCTTGGACTTCTGCAAAGGGATGGTTCTGTGCGATTTGAACACGGCGCATCACGTAGCGATGCTCTGGGTGAGCCAGCAGGACAGCCGCGACAGGTTCATCTTCGTCCCGTTCCTGCAAGGTCTCGTCCAATTCGGCTACCAGGCGGGCAATGCACAAAGGCTGTTCCAGCGTCGCGCCTTCTTCGGTCGCGCGTTCACCCAATCGTGGTTCAAGCTTTTCTTCCGAGACATACCAAAAGCGCGCAATATTTTCAGGGGTGGTAAAGTCAATCGAAAGCGCCCAGCTGTAATGTTGCTTCAAGATAGTGCGCAAATCACGGACACACATCGCGCCATTGATACGGAAAGACGGTGCCTCATCGGCGGCCATGCAATCGGCTAAGTCATCGACGAGATCACCGTGAGGTTCCAGCATGATCGACAATAGCGCTTCTTGCCCCTCCAAGGATAAAGCATCAACGCTCCAGCTCCAAAGAGCATCCCAAGGCAGTGGTTGACCGAAGTCCCAAGTGTCCACCGTCTCCGACAACATCCGCAAATCATCGCGCAACGCAGCCAGTTTGGGCACTTGCAAAGGATGCTGCGAGGTCCAGACCCGTGCGTTTTCGATGGCAGCATTGAGTGCCAGACGCAATCCAGCGATAGCCGGTTGAGTTGCACCTGACTGCGCACGCACACGTGCTAAAGCTTCTTCACGAGCGATCATCCAATTGTTCAGCAAAACAGGATGGCGCACAATGAAGGGTGCCATTCCCAGACCGGTTGAATTGCCAACACCAAGGGTACGGCGCAGTTCGCGATCAAGACGGACCGCGCGATCACCTCCTTTAACCATCGCCATGTGTTCTACGATATCGACCGTAAAGGCGCGTATGAGCCAGACAGTTAGCATTTCGACCTGAAAAGGAGCGGCCAATTCAGGACGGTCAGCGATGTCAGAGCGGTCGGCAGCTCCAAATTTCCCAGAGCCATACACCGCAGTCGTGCGCATCAGATATCCGATGTCCGCAATCTCGGCCGGGTCAGGCTGACGCCCTTGCGACAAGGCATCGACCACATGGTGAAAAAGGCGAACGGAACGGTTGGCACGTGCCAGCGTCAGTTCACGTGTGGTGATCCGTCCAGCCTCCTGAAGTGGTACATTGTCGCGCAAGCGGACGATATCAGCCTGTGTCGGTTCACCGTCAAACAGGGTAAAGGTAGCGTCCCAAGCAGTGGCAATCACCCGATCCGAGCGCATGTCCTCGGGGAGATCGTGAGCAAAAGCCACGAGGCTATAAGTGCGGTCGCCGCAGCGAGTGCGGTAAACGGCATGGCCGCTGCCCGTAGCATCGACATCCCAAACGGGGCGGTCTACTTTCCAGTTTTCCTGATGCAATCGACGCAACATTGAGCGCAAGAAAGACAGGCGGGTTGGGTGGCTGCATCCAATCCGGTCAAGGTGCATGACCTCGGAAGCGGGGCGGCGGAACGGCGCTGTTTGTAAGGTCGCATTATGAGCAGATTGGGACATCGCAGGTACTCCAGTCGGTCAAAGTTGCAAAGGCGTGGCATGCACGTAACCCGCCACGCCGTATCGTCAGGCTTGAACAGTCTTCGCTTCGCGTCCCAGCATCAGAGTGATACGCAGCGCATCCCAAAGCGATGGCAGCAAGATTAGCGACACAGGCACTGCTGTAACCACGATAAAGCTTTGCAGTTTGCCGATGCCGCCTGCGCCTGTCGAGATCAGGATCAGCGCCATAATGCCCATCGCTATTCCCCAGAAAGCGCGCAGGCTTGCAGATGGCTCACCTTCAGACATTGTCGATGCGATGACATAGCTCATCGAGTCGCTGGTGGTGGCGACGAAACACATCGTGAGCGCCAGAAACAGGATCGACAAGATCAGCCCCATAGGCATTGCCTGTGTAATCGCCAGCAGGCCAGCAGGCAGGTTGAACCCCTCGAACGGGCCAGAGATTATACCAGGCTGATCAATCTCCAAGAAGATACCGGAGCCGCCGATGATCGTGAACCAGAAGTTGGTGATGATCGGTGCGGCGATGGACAGCATGATAATAATCTGGCGGATTGAGCGCCCACGGCTGATGCGCGCAATAAAGATCGCCATCAGCGGTCCGTAGCCCATAAACCAGCCCCAGAAGAACACGGTCCACCAGCCCAGCCAACCGGGATCGCCGAACACACCTGAATCTCCACGGTAAAGCGCCATATCAAAGAAGTGCGTCAGATATATTTGCATACCGCCAAAGAAACCCGAGAAAATCTCGGT
>JAGXHB010000075.1 GCA_024636425.1 Roseobacter sp. | reverse complement strand
TATCGCGCTGGTGACTTTGATTTTTCTGCTGATTGCCGGGTACTACGCATTTGTTGCTGCGGTCCCGACCTATCGGTCTACCGCAGTTGTGGTTTTGGATACGAAGCAAGACAGCATTGTGGATCTGGAAGCTGTCGTTGGTGGCTTTTCGGGAGACTCAACCGAAGTGAACACCGAAGTCGAGGTTTTGCGGTCGCGTGGATTGGCGGGCAAGGTTGTCGACCGGCTGAACTTGATCAATGACCCTGAATTCAACGGCGAACTACGCACCCCGTCGCTTATCGGGTCTATCGTGGGCCAGCTTAGATCGTTCATCCCGAGCTCTGTTCCGCCCGAGGGAGCCACGCTGGACCCTCAACTTCAGGAAAACAAGATACGCGATAACGTCATCGCAAGTTTGCTTGAAAAGGTTTCGGTTTCCAATATCCGCCAAAGTCTTGTGTTCAACGTGACCGTTGAAACCGAATCGCCCGTTAAATCCGCTTTGATCGCGGAAACCATCGTCGAACTTTATATTCTGAACCAGATCGAAGTTAAGTTTGAAGCGACCGAGAGAGCCACAGAATGGTTGAGCAATCGCGTATCGGAGCTTCAGATCGAGCTTGAGACGGCAGAAAAAAGAGTGTCCGACTTCACTGCGCAGACCCAGTTGGTTTCGATCGAAGGACTTCAGGCGCTTGAACGACAGATCAAGGATTTGCGGGACAGGATCACATCTGCAGAACTGGGCAAAGCTGCGTTGGAGGATCGCCTGGGACGGCTGAACGCGGCGCAGACGAATGAAGAAAAACTTGAACTGGCCGCAGATGCTGCCCTGGCGCGGATTGCAAATGGCGGCCTCTCAGACGCAAGCAATCAAGACGCGTTCGACCTTCGATACGACACGATCGTGTTGCGCGTCGAAACCGATCTTGCGCGGGCCGACCAGCAGTTAGCAGCCCTGCGTGCTTCGGAGCAGGAGCTCGCTGAACAGATCTCAAACCAGGGCGAAGATCTGATCACCCTGCAGCAACTGACGCGTGAGTCAGAAGCGACCCGCTTGCTGTATGAATATTTCCTTACACGTCTCAAAGAGACATCGGCCCAAGAGGGTATCCAGAAGGCCGATAGCCGTCTGCTTTCGAGCGCCGTGGTGCCGGGGGGGCCAAGCGCGCCGAAAAAGGCACAGATCCTTGCGCTGGCCATGATCCTTGGTGCGATGGTCGGTGCAGGCATCGTGTTGCTGCGTGAATTCAGGATGAACACGTTCCGCACCGCGGCCGACCTTGAAAACTACACAGGGTACACCGTGATCGGGCAGCTTCCTCTTATCCCGACGCGAAAGCGGCTTGATACCCTGACATATCTGACCGAAAAGCCGACGTCTGCCGCGGCCGAAGCGATACGAAATCTACGGACTTCGCTGATGTTGTCTAATCTCGATAAAAAGCCGCAGGTCATTGTCTCAACGTCTTCCATCCCGGGCGAAGGCAAGACAACGGTTTCGCTCTCGCTTGCGCAGTTCCTCTCCGGCCTGAACAAATCGGTGCTTCTGGTCGAAGGCGATATCCGGCGTCGGACCTTGAATGAATACTTCCCGACCTTGCCGCACACGGGGATTGCTGGCGTGCTGAACGGTGATGTCAAATTCGCAGATGCCATCCACCGTCCCAAGGGTTTCGAAGCCGACGTGCTGGCGGGCGAGAAGACGACTGTGAACGCGGCGGACATTTTCTCGTCGGAAACGTTCAAGACGTTCATTCAGGAAATGCGGCAGCAGTATGACTTCATCATCATCGACACGCCCCCGATCCTGGTCGTGCCGGACGCACGGATCATCGCGGAAAACGCTGATGCGATCGTGTTCACGGTTAAATGGGACAGCACCAGTCAAAGTCTTGTCGATGAATCCATGCGCATGTTCCACAACTCCAACCAGCGCATCACCGGCCTTGTATTGAACCAGATCGACGAAAGAGGCATGAAGCGTTATGGGTATGGCGCGGGCTCAGGCTCGTATGCGGCCTATGGGCGTGGGTATTACGATAACTGAACGAGGGTTGGCCGCATAATCGGCCTGCCTTTGCCATGCCCCAATCTTTCCCTTGGCCTGCCACAGGATGGCCGTTGTTCTAGCCGATCTTAGGATGGAATTCATCCGAGTGAGGTTCTCATGTCGCATCTGAAAGAAATCATTACCGCCATAGGCACATTGGGGTGCGCTATCGGGATCGGGTTTGTCATGCAAAGCTCGGAAACCGCGAACGAACGGTATGGCGCTGCGTCCGACGCGGCCACCGACGCAGAGGAGCTTCGGGCGCTGGATGCGGAAACATCCTTGCTCGAGGTGCAGGACATCACCCTCACCTCTGCAGAGTTTCAAACAGCCGACCTTGAGAACACGGTGACGCTGCCGGCCCCCGAAAGCGATGTCATCAAAGTCTCCGCGCCGCAAATAGCTGTGCCCGAACAGCCTGCCCCACCGGTTGTTACACTGGACGCTTGCGAAATTGTCGCAAGTGCCCGTCCGATGGCAGCAGCGATGGTGAACGTAACGTTGACCGCGCCTTGTTTGCCGACTGAGCGTGTCACTGTTCACCACAACGGCATGATCTTTACGCAAACCACGTCAGCCTCTGGAGCCTTGGACATCAATGTGCCGGCTTTGACGGAAACGGCAGTGTTCGTATTCGCTTTCCGCAATGGTGACGGTGCAGTCGCGCAAGCGATCGTCGAAGACATTGCCGACTTTGATCGTATCGTTCTTCAGTGGCGTGGCGAAACGGGGTTCCAGATGCACGCGCTGGAATTCGGGTCTGACTATAGCGGCCCCGGCCATGTCTGGGCCGGTCAGCCAGGCGAAGTTGCGTCGGCGATTGTGGGGGACGGCGGCTTCCTGACCACAAATGGTGACCTAAGCGCGTCAGAGCCGCTTGTCGCAGAGGTTTATACATTCCCCGCAGGCATGGAATTACAAGAAGGCGGCCTCAAGCTTAGCGTTGAGGCCGAAGTGACAATGGCGAACTGCAATCAGGAAATCGAAGCGCAAGTGCTGGAGAAGCGCGGCACGAGGGGGCTTAAAACGCAGGATGTGTCCTTGTCGGTCCCCGGATGTGATGCAGTTGGCAATTTTCTTGTGTTGAATAATCTGCTTCAAGACCTGAAGGTTGCCAGCAACTAAGGCAGCATCTGGGGTCACATGATCACGCTTCTTCGTGCGGCGGTTTTCGCCGCACTATTCTTATGGTCGTCAGTCCATCCAGCCGCGGCGCAGGACGTGGCCCTGACGTCACGCGACGGCAACATCGAACTGAGTGGGACGCTGCTCGGGTTTGATGGCGAATTCTACCGGATCGAAACCGAATATGGCGAATTGACGGTCGATGGGTCCGGCGTGGATTGCGCAGGCCCAGGCTGCCCCAGCCTTGAAAACTTTGTCGCTGAAATGCAGCTTTCGGGCTCTGCCACGATGGCCAGGGTACTGATGCCTGCATTGATCGACGCCTTCGCGAGCCGGAACGGGTATCGTTCGATTCGACTGGACGAAGACGAGAACCGCTTCACCTATACGCTGGTTGACGAAAGGACCGACAAGACCGTTGCCCGGTTCATGTTCCACGCCAGCAACACCGACGAAGGGTTTGCTGATCTGCTGGCGGATGAAGCCGATATTGTCATGGCCTTGCGTGAAATGCGTCCCGACGAACGCGTGCTTGCGCGTAATGCCGGGCTTGGTGACATGACGGGTCTGAACCGAAGCCGTGTTCTGGCGCTGGATGCGGTGGTTCCGGTTGTTTCCGCCTCCAACCCGGTCACATCCATTTCGCCGCTGTCGCTTGCACGGGTGTTTGCCGGCCAGATTACAAACTGGCAGGATTTAGGCGGGCCGGACGCCCCGATCGAGCTTCATTTGCCGGATGAAGGCAGCGGTCTGGCGCAGGCAGTGTTTGATCAGGTGCTGCGGCCTGCAAATCTGGCTTTGGGCGCCAACATCATGCGGCATCCCGAACCAGTTAATCTGGCCGCAGCCGTGGCCAAAGACAGCTTTGCAATCGGCGTCACCAGTTATGCTGAACGGCAAGATGCTGATGTGCTGACCCTGACAGGCAGTTGCGGTTTCTCGCTTGATGTATCGCGGCGTACAATCAAGACAGAAGACTATCCGCTGACGGCGCCCATGTTTCTCTACTTTCCCGCGCGCAGGTTGCCACAGACGGCCCGCGACTTTCTGGCCTTCACGCGCACCCCTACAGCCCAGATTGTGATCCGTCGGGCGGGCTTTGTAGATCAAACGCCCGAAGAAATCCCCGTTGAGGATCAGGGCAACCGCTTCGCCAATGCCATTACCGTCACCGGCGTCGACATTACGCTGAATGAACTGAAAAGGATGACATCGACGCTTAAGCCGATGGCGCGGTTGTCGACCACTTTCAGGTTCGAAGCTGGTTCGATCCGGCTTGATGCGCAGTCCCGGTCCAATGTGCAACAACTCGCTCGTGCGCTTGAGGTTGGACAGTATGACACCAGACGTCTGGTATTCGTCGGTTTCAGCGACGGGCAGGGAGCCGCTGAGGCCAACCGCGAGATTGCCTTGCGCAGGGCAGAAGCGGTGCGCCGGGCCGTCATCGCTGCGGCGGTGACTGTGAACCTCGACCGTGTAGAGCTAGATGTAGATGCCTTTGGTGAATCGATGCCAATGGCGTGCGACGACAGCGCTTGGGGCAGACAGGCCAACCGGCGAGTCGAGGTCTGGGTGCGCTAGATCACCGAAATTGCGGCGGGTCGTATTTCAGCAGGACTGGGACGACAATCTCCTCCTCATCGATCAGGTGGCGGTTCAAAAGGGGTTTGAACGCACTCAGCCGCCCCATCATCGCGGCAGTCACGTCCTGAAATCCGGGGGCGGTGCCGTCGTAGCGAAGGACAGTATTCGCGGTATCTGCGAGATCGGACAGGATGCCATCGAGGCTTTGATGGTCGGCGTCCAGAATATCGAAGCCCCGTGCGGCACTTGGGTCAAGTTGCGCCATGACCGGAAAATACTGCGCATCCTCGATATGATGGTGACCGTGTAATTCGTTGATCAGCATGCCACCAAACCGGCTGAGTTTTCGTTTGTAGCTGTCGCGCTCTTCGTTTCCGTCCAGCACGCTTTTGGCATCTCCTTCCAGTTGATCCAGCAGCTTGCGGAACATCATGTGACGGTCGAGCCAGAAGGCGATCAGGTGGGAATAATTGGGGTTCTGGACCCATCCGGCACGGGGATAAGCGTTGATCAGGGTGCGCAACGCGTCGGGCAAGCCGTCGCGTTGTTGGAGCGATAGGGCGTCGGGAAGGGGGACATGTGACATGCGCCGGACATATCCAAAAGCTGCGGGATGGTAAATTCCGCAAATCTGAACACCTCAGTCTCAGTTCTGCAATAACCCCTCTGTCCGAAAGCTAAGCTCCTTGGATTTTCCGATGATCAGATGGTCGTGCAAGACAAGACCGAGCGCGTGGCATGCACTGAGAATTTGCTGCGTCATATCGATATCAGCCTGCGAGGGTGTCGGATCGCCCGACGGATGGTTATGGACAAGGATCAACGCGCTTGCATTCAGCTCCAGCGCGCGTTTGGCGACCTCTCTCGGGTAGACCGGGACATGATCAACGGTGCCCTTGCCCTGTTCCTCGTCCGCGATAATGACGTTCTTGCGATCAAGGTATAGTACCCGAAACTGTTCGGTTTCGCGGTGGGCCATTGTGGTGTGGCAGTAGTCAATGAGGGCGTCCCAGCTTGAGATAATATGCTGGCGCATGATTTTTGCGCGCGCCAGCCGGTGCGCCGCCGCTTCGAGGATCTTGAGCTCGACAATGACCGCGTCACCAACGCCTGCGACGTCACGCAGGCGCACCTCCGGCGCTGTGATCACCCGGTTAAAATCACCGAAGTGGTCAAGCAAAGTCCGGGCGAGGGGTTTGACATCGCGCCGCGGAATGGCGCGAAAAAGTACCAGCTCAAGCAGTTCGTAGTCAGGCATAGCGGCTGCACCGCCTTGCATGAACCGCGACCGCAATCTTTGGCGGTGATCGGCGATATACGACGGCTGTTTTCCGGAAACGATCGGGGTTCCAGTCGCCTCGTCCATCAGAAAAGGCAGGTTCGGTTCGGAGAAGGATCGCGGTTGTGTCATGCCGCTATATTTCGGCACAACACGTTACCATGCGATTAACGCGGACAAGAAAGTGGGGCCGAAGCCCCACTTGCGCCTTAGCCTTTCATCGAATCCCAGAAGGATTTGACAGATGAAAAGAAGCTGCTGGATTCCGGATTGTTATTCTCGGATTCCTTTTCAAACTCTTGCAGCAACTCTTTCTGACGGCTGGTCAGGTTTACGGGCGTTTCAACCGCCAACTCGATGATCATATCGCCTGTGCCTCCTCCGCGCAGAGGTGGCATCCCCTTGCTTCTCAAACGCATCTGACGGCCTGACTGGCTGCCCGACGGGATCTGCACCCGGCCTCGCCCGCCATCAATCGTCGGCACCTCTATACTGCCGCCAAGGGCAGCCGTGCTCATCGAAACGGGAACGCGGCAAAACAGGTTCGGTCCGTCGCGCTCGAAAAGCTCGTGTTCTTTTACCTCAATAAAGATGTAAAGATCGCCCGAGGGTCCGCCCCGCATCCCGGCCTCGCCTTCGCCGGCCAGGCGAATGCGGGTACCGGTTTCGACGCCAGCAGGAATATTGACGGACAATGCGCGATCTTTTTCAACGCGACCGGCACCCCGACATGTCTTGCAAGGGTTCTTGACGATCTGGCCCATCCCCGAACAAGTCGGACAGGTCCGTTCAACCGTGAAAAAGCCCTGCTGGGCACGGACCTTTCCCATACCGGAGCAGGTTGGACAGGTCGTCGGCTCCGCTCCGCCTTCGGCACCGGACCCGTTACAGGAATCGCACGCAACCGATGTCGGGACATTGATCGACCTCTGCATACCCTTGTAGGCTTCTTCGAGGGTGATGCCGAGGTTATAGCGCAGATCGGCACCACGCGCCGCGCGACGGCCACCGCCACCCCCGCGATTGCCCATGAAATCACCGAAAAGATCGTCGAATACGTCAGAGAATGCAGAAGAGAAGTCGCCCTGACCGCCCCCTCCAAAGCCGCCACCGGGGCGCCCGCCGCTGCCGCCACCCATACCGCCTTCAAAGGCGGCATGACCGTAGCGGTCATACGCTGCTTTCTTGTCGGGGTTCTTAAGAACTTCGTACGCTTCGTTTGCTTCCTTGAACTGCGCTTCGGCCTTGGGGTTATCGGCGTTGCGGTCGGGGTGCAGTTCCTTGGCTTTCGTACGGTAGCCCTTTTTGATCTCATCGGCAGATGCACCTTTGGCGATGCCGAGGATCTCGTAATAATCACGTTTGGCCATGGATTAGCTCCTACGCTGGAACGTGACAGGCCGGCCCGGCAAGCGGACCGGCCCCATCAGTGGTTCCAAAGGCACGCTTACGCGCGCTTGTTGTCATCCAGATCTTCGAAATCGGCATCTACGATGTCGTCGTCGCCGTGATGCGAATCTGCAGGTTCGGCCACATCGTCGTTTTCGTTCTGCGCGGACTTGTAGATCGCTTCACCCAGCTTCATCGCGGCTTCGGTGACGTTCTGGATGCCGGACTTGATTTTTTCGACGTTGTCAGTTTCCAGCTCGTCCTTCAGTGCTGCAATTGCCAGCTCGATCGCTTCGACAGTGGTTGGATCAACCTTGTCAGAGTGCTCTTCCACTGACTTTTCTGTCGAATGGATCAGCGACTCCGCCTGGTTCTTCGCCTCTATCAGGGCGCGGCGTTCCTTGTCGGATTCCGCGTTCTCCTCGGCGTCCTTGACCATCTTTTCGATGTCCGCATCAGACAAACCACCCGAAGCTTGGATCGTGATCTTCTGCTCTTTGCCGGTGCCTTTGTCCAACGCGCCAACGGACACGATGCCGTTCGCATCGATATCAAAGGTCACTTCGATCTGAGGCATGCCGCGCGGCGCTGGCGGGATGTTTTCAAGATTGAAGGCACCCAGGATTTTGTTGTCCGCGGCCATTTCACGCTCGCCTTGGAAGACGCGGATGGTCACAGCGTTCTGGTTGTCTTCGG
>JAGXHB010000074.1 GCA_024636425.1 Roseobacter sp. | reverse complement strand
GCCCGCGCCGAGGCAAGGAAGGTCACAACGTCAGCGAATTCTTCCGGCTTGCCATAACGGCCGACCGGGATAGCTGCGCGCGAATTTGCAGCAACCTCTGCCACGTCTTTTTGCGTCCGCTTGGCTGCGGCAGCGTCCAGCTCGTCCACCCGTTGCGTGTGGATCCGACCCGGCATGACGACGTTCACGGTGATACCGTCGGCGGCGACTTCACCGGCAAGTGTCTTGGACCACCCGACCAGCGCCGCGCGGATGCCGTTTGACAGCGCAAGGTTCGGTATCGGCTGCTCAACGCCCGAGGATGTGACCGAGATCACCCGCCCCCAGCCGCGTTCCTTCATCGGCGGCAACAAGCGGGTCGTCAGGTGAAACAGGTTCGCCGCCATCGCTTCGAAATGGGTGAGCCAGGCTGCCCGTTCTGTCGCCTGCGCCGTGCCGGGAGGCGGCCCGCCCCCATTGTTGACGACAATATCAACACCGCCCTCCGCAAGCAGCCCGTCAATCACAGCATCCACTGCGTCAATGTCAGACAGGTCGAGCTTGAGAGGATGAACACCAGCCATTCCCGCCGACCATCCTTCGATCTTTTCGATACTGCGCGCAGCCGCGAACACAACGGCTCCCTCGGCTGCCAGTGATTTCGCAATGGCCATGCCGATGCCCCGGCTGGCCCCCAACACAAGGGCGCGTTTTCCGTTCAGTTCCAGATCCATCAGTTCAATTCCTTCAGTCTTTTTTCTTGTCGGGTGATCAGTTCATCGACCTCGCGGCGGCTCGCTTCGGAGAGAGCGGCACCCGGTTTACGCAAAGCGTCATGCGCAATGATGCCCCGTTTGGCGAGCGTGTATTTCCGGATCGCAAGCCCCATGCCGGGCTGCTGCTCGAACCGCGCCAAGGGAAGATAGGCGTCAAAGAGATCGCGCGCGCGTTCTGTCTCGCCGCGGGCATGGTGGTCCACGACCGTCACCATCATCTCGGGGTAGGCAAAGCCGGTCATCGCACCATCAGCGCCACGCATCATCTCCTCCGGGAGGAACAGACCGCCATTTCCACACAGGATCGAGATCCGCTTGTTCAGCACCCCATCGCGGCGCAGATAGCTGATCTTTTCCAAGCCCGGCCAGTCCTCATGTTTCAGACACACACAGGTCGGCAGGGCGTTGACGATCCGGGCAATCACACCCGATGACATCTGCACCCCGGTGGCGAGCGGGAAATCCTGCAAGACGAACGGCACGTCACCGATCAATTCCGCAACTTGGGTATAGTAGCTTACAATCTGATCATCGGTCCGCAGACTGCCAGGCGGAGCCACCATCACCCCCGCCGCGCCCAGATCCATGACCATGGACGTCAGCGCATCAATCTGCGCAAAACCGGGTGCGGAGACACCGACAACGACCGGCACCCGCCCTGCCACGCGTTCGAGAATACGGGCCACAACATCGCGCGATTCCTCGACCGTCAGCTTGGGGGCCTCGCCCATCATGCCAAGAACGGTCAAGCCTGTCGCACCGGCGTCGAGATAGAAATCGACCATCCGGTCGCAACTTTCCATATCGATCCGGCCATCGGGATGAAACGGTGTGACCGCGATCACGAAGACGCCGCGGGCGTCGGTTGTCAGTTGGGTCATGCTTTGTCCAATCGTGTCTTTTGCAACGCTACGCGGCCGATTGCCATGGCGACAGCCGCCTGACAGGGTTCGACCACGGGCACACCAAGGTAGGTTTCCAGATCGGTGCGAAACGCGGTAATGCCGGCGCACCCCAAAATCAGGACATCCGCCATCGCAGTGTCGCGCAGACGTGTCCCGACATCTTTGAGACGCTCGAACGTTCGTGTCTCATCCGCCAGTTCGAGAACGCCCAATTCAAGCGGCATATCGGCAGCCAAGCGGTCCATCACCCCCATCGCACCCACATAGCGCATGTGGCGCGGAATGCTTTTTGAGAGGATCGAGATGATCCCGAAACGCTGCCCCATCGTCATAGCCGTCAGAATTGACGCTTCAGCGATCCCAAGAACAGGTCGGGCGGATTGTTCGCGCAAGGCGGCAAGGCCGGGGTCGGAATAACAGGCAATGACAAACGCGCTGGCACTTTCCTCCAGCGCTGCGCAATGCGCCAGCAGCGGCTGGACGACCCCATCGACATGCGCCTGGCTTTCGATCCCCGGCGGACCCTCAAGCAAGGTATGGGCGCTGATGGCAACGGGGCTCGCTGCGCGCATCGGCTCAACCGCACGGTCGATACCATCCGTAACGTGCTGGCTGCTGTTGGGGTTCACCACATAAATCGTCATGTCTTCGTTCCTTCCAATCCCCAGAAATCCAATGGCAGTTCCAGATCGCCCTGCCCGCCGATCCGCGCGATCATCTGCGCGGCCTGTGCGCTGGCATCGTCCAGAATCTCAGCCTCTTGCACCCGCGTCGCGCGGCCCTTGCGCAAAACGATCTCTCCGCCCACCATCACCGTATCGACATCATTTCCGTTCGCGAAACACACCAGCCGATGAACGGGCATGTTGGGCGGATAGAGATGAGCGCGTCGCAGATCAACGACCGTCAGATCAGCCAGCTTGCCCACTTCGACGGAACCGATCCGATCCTCCAGCCCCAGAGCGCGTGCCCCGGCAATCGTACACATTTCCAGCGCTTTGCCGATAGGCAGCACCGACGCATCGCGAAAATGCGTACGGTGATAATGCATCGCTTGCTGCATGTGCCGGAACATATCGCCGGACCGGTCCGGCGCCGTTGCATCCGACCCCAAGGCCACAGTCGCCCCTGCATCCATCAGTTCGATTGCAGGGCAGCGGCCCATGATCGAAGCATTTGCCGACGGGTTATGCGCGATCTTCGTATCGCTGGTGGCGACCAGCGCAATTTCATCTTCGTGCAGATCAATGCAATGCGACAACAGCGTTTGCGGCCCCAGCAGGCCAAGCTTATCTGCCCGACGGACAGATCCGCGCCAATGTCCGTCCTGCGTGAAAATCAGGCCGCGGTCACGTGCGAAGTCGCGGACCAGTTGGGCTTGCTGACACGCCGCGGCGTAGTCTGCCGGTGCCATGTCCCGCTCGTGCTCGTCCCGTAGAACGGGGTAAAGCATCGCGATCTGGATCCGCCCCGCGTGGGTGTCGTGCCAAGCATCGGCGACCGTGCGGCACGTCTGCATCTGTTGGTCAAACCCGACGTCGTAACGGCTCCGTTCGCCAGATGTCCAATCGGCATAGGTGCGGGGATGGGGCGCGCGCGTGGGGCCAACGGCCACCATGCTGCGCGTCCCGACGTCGACAACGCCGCGACAATGCGCAGCGGCGTAGGATGGATTGTCCGTCCGCATGATCGTATCACCGCCGCCCAACAGCGATACGCCCGTGGTCACCCCAAAGCGCAACCGCTCCAGCGCGGCCAGCCGCGCCTCGGCATACCAGAATTCGGGCGGAGAGGCCTGGGTGTATACCTCGCCGCAGATGTCCTCCCAACGATCGCCGCCGTGCATCCCCATTGATTTGATCAACCCATGCCCCGCGTGGGCATGGACGTCGATGAGACCCGGAATGACGATCTGGCCCTCACAATCAATGACTTCTGTGGCCTGAACCTGCGCATCAAGATCATACGCAGTGCCGATCGCGACGATCTTTCCACCGGCGACGGCCACTGCGCCTGCGTCGATCACGCGGCGGTCAGGGTCCATCGTGACGACTGTGCCGCCGGTTAAAACTGTATCAGCCTGCATGATCGCCACCGTTCAACCTGGGTAGGCGCGCGACGTCGATCACCCCGTCAGCGGGCATTTCAAACCCGGAGTGCGTGCCCGCCAGACCGATGACCCGCAAGGGATTATAAAGCGTCAGCCAAGCCGGATCTTCTTGCAGAACCGCATAGGCCTCGCGCCAGATCTCTGCCCGTGCGTCGCGGTCGGTCGTCACACGTCCGGTGTCGATCAGCGCTTCGACTTTCGGGTTGGCGTAGCCCTGCCACCATGAGCCAGCCACGCGGGAGTCGATCTTTTCGAAAAGCACGCGGTATGTGCTCATCGGGCTGGAATCAAAGACACAAAGATCACGGATCTCCTTGCGCCGGACCATATGGGCATACTCCTCCCGCTCGGGGTGGACGAACACCTCAAGGGCAATACCGACCTGCGCCAGTTGCTCTGCTAGGGCGGCGGTCAGGCGCTCCGCCTCGTCGGGAAGGCGCGTGGGACAGTCGACCTGCAACGTCAGGCCGTCGGGATATCCGGCCTCGGCCAGAAGAGCGCTGGCGCGGGCGCCGTCCATCATGGCACCATCACCTTGCCCTGCACCAAAGTGGTTCGGGCTGACAAAACCGCGCAGCGGACGCGCCGCACCCTGCATGACCGTCGCGATCAAAGCGTCCCGGTCGACAGCAAGGCTGAGCGCGAGGCGCACGCGGGGGTCAGCCAAAGGTCCGCGTGCCGCGTTCAACAGAAAGATGATCGCCACGGGCGACAGAAATTCGTGCCGCATCTTTCCCAAACGCTGCGATGCCTCGAAATCAAGGCCGATCGCCACCTGCACCTTCCCCTGTTCGAGCAGTTCCAAGCGCTTTTGCGGGTCGGTTTCCAACTGCCAGGTCACATTGGCGTTTTCAGGTGCGCCGGCAAAGTGATCCGCTGTCCGTTCTGCGGTGATGCGCGTCTGCGTCACCCCGGTCAGACGGTACGGGCCCGACCCGATCTGCACGCTATAATCCTTGGCATCCAACGCCGGAAAAGCCGACGGTGCCACGATGAATCCCTGCTCCAGAACGTCAAGCAGATCCGCCATCGGGGCTGCAAGTGTCACCCTTACGGTCAGATTATCGAGGACGTCGATCTGCGCCCCGCCCAAAAACTGCCGCCAAACGGCGGGTGCCCCGAGCGTATAGCCTTTGTCCTCGCGGGCCATCCGGGCAAGGCACGCGGAGACCGCGTCTGCATCGCACGGCGTTCCGTCGTGAAACGTGACGCCGGACTGCAAATGGAACGTCCATTGACGCGCGTCGTCCGAGACATCCCACCGCTGCGCGAGATGAGGCACGAAATCCTGTCCGACGCGGCGGACAAGCGTGTCGTAGACGGCATGCAGGATCGTGAGTTCGTCAGTCGCATCCGTGCAGTCATGGGGATCGTGCAGGCCAAGTCTGGGTTGCGCAATGATCATGGTTTTTTGTCCCTTTCCGGTTCATCGACCAAATGGCAGGCCACAGTCTGGTCATCGCCCACATCCTTCAACGTCGGACGTTCTTGCGCGCAGCGGTCCCAAGCAAAGGGGCAGCGCGTCCGGAAACAACATCCCGAAGGCAGATGCAAGGCAGACGGCACTTCGCCGCTGAGCGTAATCTCGTCCACATCGCGCTTTTCCTTGATACTCGGGGCGGCAGAAAGCAGCGCGCGGGTGTAGGGATGGCGCGGTTTGGCAAAAAGCACATCGCGGGGGGCGTTTTCGACCATGAAACCAAGGTACATGACCCCTACCCTGTCCGCGATGTGGTTCACCACCGACAGATCGTGGCTGATAAAGAGATAGGACAGGCCGAATTCATCCCTCAGATCCATCATCAGGTTGAGGATCTGAGCCTGAATGGAAACGTCCAGCGCGGACACCGGTTCATCCGCAATGATAAGTCCGGGCGTCACTGAAAGCGCGCGAGCAATGCCGATACGCTGCCGCTGGCCGCCGGAAAACTGATGCGGATACCGGCCTGCATGCTCCGCATTCAATCCAACCTTCGCCAAAAGCGCCTCGGTCTTTGCCGCCACGCCTTTGCGGTCAGCCGCGATCTTCGTCTGCTCCAACAGCGGCTCTGCCACGATGTCGCGCACCCGTTGTCGCGGGTTAAGCGACGCGTAAGGGTCTTGAAAGATCATCTGCATCTTGGCGCGCACGGGCAGCATCTGGGCAAAACCGTGGGTCGCGATGTCCTCTCCATCGACCAGAACTTCGCCCTGCGTCGGCTTGTGAATACGCGCGATGGTCTTGGCGACCGTAGACTTGCCGCAGCCGCTTTCACCGACCAGCGCCATGATCTCGCCTCGGGCGATCTTGAAGCTGACGCCGTTGACCGCGTGGACAACAGGCCGGTCAATTTTGATCCCTTTCGCGCTCAGTTTGAGACGGTCGAGCAGGCCGCCCCCGATTGAAAAGTGCATTTGCAGATCCCGGACTTCGAGAATGGGTGTGCCATCGCTCATGCGCTTTCTCCCGGAGCCAGAGGAAAGTGGCACGCCGCAGACAATGTCGCATGCTGCGCGCGCAATTCCGGCTCTTCTTCTGCACAAAGCGCCTGCGCACGCGGGCAACGATCGCGAAAGTTGCACCCATTGGGCAGATTGCGGATATCAGGCACCGAGCCGGGAATTTGTCGCAGCCGCGCGTGACGGTTCAGCGGATCGGGGATACTGTCGATCAACCCGCGGGTATAGGGATGCGCCGGGTTGGAGATAAGGTCGCGCGTCCGGCCCCGCTCTACGAACTTGCCACAATATAAAACTGTGATGTGATCTGCCATTTCCGACACGACCGCCAGATCATGGGTGATCAGGATCATTGACGCGCCTTTTTCTGCAATCTGCGCCCGCATCAGCTTCAGGATCTGGCTTTGGATCGTGACGTCCAGCGCTGTCGTAGGTTCGTCCGCGATAATCAGACGCGGCTTTGCAAGCATCGCAATCGCGATGACGACACGCTGGCGCATGCCGCCGGAAAACTGGTGGGGATAGGCGTTCAAGCGCTCTGCTGCGCGGCTGATACCGACGCTTTCAAGCATATCGACACAAGCCTTCTTGCGTGCGGCTGCGTCGAGTTCGGTATGCAGGCACAGCATCTCGTCCATCTGACGACCCACCGTGTGCAGCGGGTTGAGCGACGTCATAGGGTCTTGAAACACCATTGAGATATCGCGCCCACGGATCTCGCGCAGCCGCTCTTCGCTTGCCTGCGCCAGATCCTCACCATCCAGCAGGATCTGTCCGCCTTCGATCTTTCCGGGGCTTTCGATCAGGCCAAGGATCGAGAAGCCGACAACTGATTTGCCGCCGCCGCTCTCTCCGACAAG
>JAGXHB010000010.1 GCA_024636425.1 Roseobacter sp. | reverse complement strand
CGCCTTGACCGTGCGGCTGGAATTGATGGCCGACTGTCTTTCGGGGATTTGGGCCATGAACGTACGCGGCCTGATGGAGCGTGGCGATCTGGACGAGGCACTGAATGCAGCGCGCAAGATCGGGGATGACTACCTGCAAGAACAGGCGGGCCGTGTACCGCAACCCCACACCTTTACGCATGGCACGTCGGAGCAGCGTTCAAGCTGGTTCCAGCGCGGTTTCGACAGCGGTCAGGTCGGCCAATGCGACACCTTCGCAGCGGAACGTCTGTAGCGTTTGCGGGGCAGGGAGAAGGGGCTCGCAAAGAGCGCGCACATGCTGTGTCCCGTGGGGATTTCGCTTTATTTACTGGCGAGGGAGAGGCCCTGTTCGGAGCGTCGTTCTGGCTCCACCACCAAGGCCAAGCGCTTTTGCACTGCAAAAACGCTAGGGTGAGAGGCTGATAACGACCCAAGTGGGGCTCGTTACGGCTGCTTCCTTCCGGATCTGACCGGGTTGGCGAGGCACCTGCCCGCACCAACCTCTCGACTCCCATATAGTATAGCGTTTTGCGGAGTGCAAGGATCAGACCGTGATCTCTATCCTGTCGAAACCATCGGCGGTGCGCCCGGTGATGTCGGGGCAAAAGCGCGACAGCTCGGACAGATGTGCGGCGGCGTTGGGGCTGGTGTCAAACCACGCCCGCACGCCGCCAGCCTCGAGTGTCCATGGCGGCGTTTCCGCCCAGTGCTGCAGGTTGTCCGCGTTCAGGGCAAGGATCTGCGCGTCGATCATGGGGATGTCGGCGGTGAGGGTAGGCGCGGGCAGCCCGACCTTGTCATAGCCGCCACCGCCGTTCGCCCGGAAACTGTTTGTTGCCAGAACGAACCGATCAGCCGGGCTTAGGGGCTGGCCTTGATGACGCATGTCGTGGATGCGCGATCCGGCAGCGCGCGACAGATCAATCCGGTAGGTCAAACCGTATATCGAATCGAAAACGAACGTCGGGCAGTTCTCATCCAGTAAAGGCTGCGTCTTGCGCGGCTCAAGCCGGCTATAGACTTCGGCAGACCGTTCCAGCCAAGCGTGCAGTTTGTCCGACGACAGCACCAGCGCGCAAAGATCGTTGGCAAACGCAGAAAAAGGCACCAGTTGCCGCCGCAGCACCGGGCCGGGTGCTATGTGTGCAAAGTTGCGCACACCGTCCGGACCGCCAACTGCCCGGGCCGTCGCCGTTGCCAGCAAGGGCAGATCAGACAGACCGGTGTGCTCAATGGCCCTTTGGATCACCATCGCTTTTGCCCGCGCCGAAAGCGCCATGGTCTGCGCCGGTTGCACCATCGCGAAGTAGCTGTGCAGCGTGTCAGGGATATGCGCGACAGTTTCGGAAAGCGCGGTGCGCACTCTGCGATGGCTTGGTGCTGACAGCGCCAACAATTTCTTATCCGGCGGGGTTTCGGGCGTCTGTGTCAGGCGTTGAACGTGGTGCTGCGTGATCTGCCAGCGTGTCCCGTTCCAGAGAAGGTCAAGGTCGATGACGCCGAGTTCAGCACCCGAGGCCCCCGGCATCACGACGGGCAGTGTGACATCCGGCGACATCGTCCAGCCGTCAGGTGCGGGAAACCGTCTATGGGTATGTCCTGCAACGACCGCGTCGATGCTGCGCAGTTTCGCGACCTGAACCGCCCCGGCATCGCCGCTGTGCGTCGGCGCGCCAGCGTGCCCCAGACCCATGTGCGCCAGCACCACGATAACATCCGCGCCCTGTGCCCGCAGGCGTGTCGCATTGGTATCCAGCGTGGCGACAGGATCGCTTATGCTGGTCCCTTTCGGCAACGCGTTCCGGTTCCATTGCGCCGTCTCCAGCGGGAGGGCAGACATCACGCCAATCCTGAGGGGATGCAGACCGCCGGGCGTCTGGACCTGTCGCGTGATCATGACAGACGGCAGCAGCCCCGAAATGCCGCTGTGTTTCACATTGGTAGAGATTACTGGGGCGCAAAGACCGTCAATCACCCTTTCGAGCAACGGAACGCCATAATCCAGATCGTGGTTGCCAAGCCCGACCGCATCGAAGCCCAGTGTGTTGAACGCGGCCACCAAAGGATGCGCAGCGTCAGTCCGGTCTGTCGCCAAGGTGTCCGCCAGCGGCGTTCCTTGCAAGAAATCGCCGTTGTCAAAAAGGACGCAAGGGCCGGGGGCGTTTTCAGTCCGCGCTTGCGCGATCAGCGTGGCAAGACCGGAAAGACCGTGATCATCGCCCTGTGCGTCGGCAGCGTAGTCAAACCCGCGCAGGTTCATATGCAAGTCCGTCGTCGCCAGAATGCGCAACCTTGTCGTGAGATCAGACATCGTGCTCACGCATGATACCTGGGCTGGCGGGCTTGGATCGGGGGGCAGGTGTCATCACTGGGGGCAGGGCTGCTTTCGGTTTGGCGGGGTAAAACCACAATCCTTGGTAAATTACGGAGCTGTACGTGTTCAAGCCTCTCTTGGCTTTGCGCAAGATGGTGAATAGGCAGGTAATGAGGCAAATTTGAGGTAGAAAATGAGACATGCTGAGACGGTGACTTTCGGCGGATCCGGTCTGGACCGCGCCGGAGAGGTGCGTGGCAACAAGGCTGAGATAGCGCGTCTTAAGGCCGATGAAAGGGCCCGCGCGGTTTTGTTCTGGCGGGGCAAGGCGCTGATTGATCCCGCGCGGCCAGCGTCTCTTGTGCGGTTGCCGCTGGATCATCCCGCGCTTGAGGATGCGTCGGTCGGGCCGATCCTGCTGGGGCGCGAAGACGGGGCGGCGCGTTTCGCCTATGACTTGTCGGGCTGGATGCCAGATGATCTTGACCCGCGCAGTCTGGGGTCGTTCGCAGACCCGTCCGAGCAGCGCCATCCGCTCCTTCCGCAGAATTATGTGTTTGCGGAAGTGCGCCGCGTCATGACGTGGCTTGACCCGCGCGATGCCGAACTTGCCGCGACGGGCAAGGCGATCCTGTCCTGGCACGAAGCGCACGGCTATTGCGCCCGCTGCGGATTCGAGACGGTGATGAACGATGCCGGCTGGCAACGGAACTGCCCTGCCTGTCGCGCTTCGCATTTCCCGCGCACCGACCCTGTTGTCATCATGTTGATCACGCATGGCAATTCGGTCCTGATGGGCCGCTCGCCCGGATGGCCCGAGGGCATGTATTCACTGCTTGCGGGTTTTGTCGAACCCGGTGAAACGCTGGAAGCTGCTGTGCGTCGCGAGGTCTTTGAGGAATCCGGGATTGAAGTGGGTGAAGTCAACTATTTGGCAAGTCAGCCCTGGCCATTTCCCGCGTCGCTGATGTTTGGCTGTGCCGGTGTTGCAACAAGTCGAAAAATTACGATTGATCCAAAGGAAATAGAAGATGCGTTGTGGGTATCCAAAGAAGAAATGATGGATATATTCGCAGGACAACACTCAAAAATTTTACCGGCCCGCAAAGGTGCGATTGCACACTTCCTGCTAGAAAACTGGATTGCGGACACGCTGGATTGACCCAGGTATTAAAGTGAGCAGCACTCAGGATGAAGTTTTCAACCAAAGAAGATATTGAGGTGCCGATTGACGCGGCTTTCGACATGCTGTGTGAATTCGATCAATTCGAACGCGCCGCTCTGCGCCGCGGTGCCGAGGTGCATCGGATCGATACGATGTCAACGCCCGGCAAAGGTATGAAATGGCACGCGGCTTTCGACATGCGCGGCAAGCGCCGCAAAATCGAAATGGAGATGGTGACGTTTGATCGCCCGACAGAAATCAGGCTTCTGACCACGTCGTCTGGAATGAACGGTGACATGAGCTTTGAACTGCTCGCGCTGTCACGCAGCCGCACTCGGATCATCGTCACGCTGGAAATCAAGCCGCAGAACCTGTCGGCGCGGCTGCTTGTGCAATCGCTGAAGCTGGCCAAGACCTCGCTGACCAACAAATACAAACAGCGCATTGCCGATTATGCCAAAGGCATGGAAGAACGGTATCAAAAGACGCGCAGCAGCGTCTGACGTCAAATCCCGTGCCGGTCGGGATGCGCCGGGTAGACGCCCAGAATATCCAGCATGTTGGTGAAATATACCAACTCTTCCAGCGCACGTTTGACGGCCGGATCGTCCGGATGTCCTTCGATGTCCGAGTAGAACTGCGTTGCGGTGAATGATCCACCGACCATATAGCTTTCGAGCTTGGTCATGTTCACGCCATTGGTCGCAAAGCCCCCCATCGCCTTGTAAAGGGCGGCAGGGATGTTGCGGACTTCGAATACGAAGGTGGTCAGCATGTCGTCGGCACGCCGCGCAAGATCAATCTCGGGCGACATGAGTAGAAACCGCGTCGTGTTGTGGTCCAGATCCTCGATGTCGCGGGCCAACACGGTCAGACCGTGAATATCCGCCGCAACCTCGCTTGCCAGCACACCCGTGCTGCGTTCGTCGGACACCGCCAGTTCGGCGGCGGCACCCGCACTGTCGGCAGCCGCTTCCGAGGTGATGCCATGCGCGTCAAGCCAGCTGCGCGCCTGCGGGATCAGTACCATGTGCGCACGAACGTGTTTGATCTCTTCAAGCTTGACCCCCGGCTGGGCCATCAGACAGATGCGCACCCGCACGAAGGCTTCGGCGATGATGCGCAGCCCGCTTTGCGGCAGAAGCCGATGGATGTCCGCCACGCGGCCATAGGTCGTGTTTTCCACCGGCAGCATCGCCAGATCGGCGCGGCCTTCCTTGACCGCCCTGAAGACCCCTTCGAACGTAACACAAGGCACAGGGATCATATCGGGGCGGGCTTGCAGACATGCTTCGTGACTGTAAGCACCCAAGGCCCCCTGAAATGCGATTCGCGGGGCGGATTGCTGACTCATGCGGTGCGTCCTTTATCATACCTTAACCAAGGATGGCGTTTGGTCGCGGTAACTACACCTTGCCCCGAGAGAGTGAAAGCAATAGATACGCCTGCAACACGATGCCGAATACCAAAGATGGACCTTCACGCATGTTCAATACAATGACTATCACGAAAATCGCTGCTGGCCTGTTCGGGGCCTGGCTTGTTCTGTTGCTTGGCAAGTTTGTCGGCGAAACTGTTTACCACGCCGATACGCATGGTGACCAAGCTTATGTGATCGAAGTTGCATCTTCCGAAGATGCGGCCCCCGCCGAGGAAGGCCCCGACTTCGAAACGGTTCTCGCCTCTGCCGATGCGGGTGCGGGCGAGCGAGTTTTCCGCAGATGTTCTGCTTGCCACAAAGTTGAGGATGGCGCCAACGGCGTCGGCCCGCATCTTTACGGCGTTGTCGATCGTGAAGTGGGTTCGGTCGCAGGCTTTAACAGCTACTCGGGCGCGCTTGAACAGGTGGCAGACGTCTGGTCGGCTGAGAACCTGAACGGGTTTCTTGAAGATCCTGCGGGCTATGCACCCGGCACCACGATGGGCTTTGCCGGTTTGGGCAGCGTCGAAGACCGCGCGAATGTGATCGCGTATCTGGACAGCCTCGCCGAATAGGACTTTCCCTGACGGGACATTTATCCTGACATCCCGAAAGGCCGCTCTTATGGGCGGCCTTTCGCGTTTCGGCGTCAGATTTCAGTCAGATAACATATTCGCAACTTGTATCTTGGCATCCGGCCCCGTTAGCTTAGATCGAAATGCACGACTGCCTCGCCGTCGTTTCTTGTACAAAGGATGAGCCTGATGCCCCGGACAGATGCCCGCGCTGTGACCCTATCCCGCACGAACCTGACCCGCCTTGCCGGCACTGCGCTACTGGTTTTCGGTGCGTCGCTGATCGCCGTATCGGCGCGCGCGCAGGACGAGACGATGATCAAGAGCCACGGCTATTCCTTTTACGGTGATCTGAAGTATCCCGCAGATTACGAGCATTTCGACTATGTGAACCCCGACGCGCCCAAAGGTGGAGAGATTTCCCTGTCGACGCTTGGGACATTTGATTCAATGAACCCCTATTCGCGCAAAGGCCGCGGCGGCGCGTTGAGCACGATCATGTACGAAAGCCTGCTCGGGGAGGGTACGGGCAACGAACTGGCCCCCGCCGATGTTTATGGCGAAGCGTATTGCCTGCTGTGCGAAAGCCTTGAATATCCGGAGAGCAAGGATTGGGTGATCTTCAACATGCGCAAGGACGCCAAATTCTCGACAGGCGACCCGGTAACGGCGCATGATATCGCGTTCAGTCACAACCTGTTGTTGGATCAGGGGCTGCAATCCTATGCCGACGCGGTGCGCAAGCGGATCCCCAAGGTCGAGGTGATTGACGACTATACGATCAAGTTCCACTTCACACCCGGCATCTCGCGGCGCAGCCTGATCGATCAGGTGGGCGGTGTGCCTGCATGGTCGCAAAAGTGGTACGAGGAAACCGGCGCGCGGCTGGACGAATCGCGGCTGATGACCTCGCCCGGGTCCGGCCCCTAT
>JAGXHB010000073.1 GCA_024636425.1 Roseobacter sp. | reverse complement strand
GTCTGTGACTGCGACGGTGGCCATGATGCTCTCCTGACGTCAATTGATTAGGATTGGAACGTAGGTAGCCGCAGGGGCATCGTCAAGACAGGCCATCAAGTTCGGGTGCGCGCGCCAAGGCATTTGTGACCAGATCGTCAGGCAGCCCCATCAACGTCGCTGTCCGCGTCCACAAGATAGCCGTGCGAATGGTGTGGCCGGGGAAAACCTGCGCCAGCGCCGCGCGGTAAGCCCCCATTTGCCGCAAGATCCCTTCAGGGCAGGCATCCGGGCAATCAGGCACGATGCGGTTGGTCTTGTAGTCAATGGCAAGGACATCGTCGTCCGTCACCAGCAACCTGTCTATGGTGCCATGGATACGACGCGCTCCGATTGTCGCGGTGATCGGCACTTCAAGCAGCGCATCGGTGCTGAAAAGATGAGCTATTTCAGGGTTTTCCACCGTAGCGACAGCTTCCTTCAGCGCAGCCCTCGCGATGGTGGTATCAACCCCTTCGGTTAAGGTGCGGACCACGCTATCCCAAGTATCACTTTGCATCACCGGCAGAGTTTCCAGCAGGCGATGCACCAGACTGCCATAGGATTTAGCGGCATTCTCATCTTGCCCACCTTCGCCTGCCAAGGCTTTCGCTCCGCCAAGGTCGGACGGTGATAGCGTGGTCCAGCGTTCGGGGATCGCGCAGGGGGCAGTGTGGAAAATCGGGTCTAATACGGGCGTTTTCCGCTGATCTGTCGCTTTCTCGCGGATCGGCAGGCCGTCCCAGTCACCATGCTGGAACCGCATGAGCCCGGTAGATCCGACAGGTGTAGCACCGGCCTGACCCATTGCAGCGCCAATCATCTGATACCAACTGCCGCCATCCTTGGGCAACTCTCCTGCGGCGGCTATGATCAGCCATTTTTCCGCCCGTGTCATCGCCACGTAAAGCAGCCGCAAGCGTTCGTTCAATTCGCGGTCCTTGCGGTCGTCCAGCGCTGCCCGCATAGGGGCTGGCAAATCCACATCGGACATTTTCCAGACCGGCGTGTCGCCCATTCTGATGATGTCGTCCCGGATCGTCAGGGGTCTTTTGCCGGTATCGGGCAGAATGACGATCGGCGCCTCTAGCCCCTTGGCACCATGCACCGTCATCACCCTGATCTGATCCGACGCGTTGTCGATCTGCCGCTTGATCTCCAGGTCGTCGGTCTGCATCCAGACAAGGAACCCCGTAAGGCTGGGGATTGAACCCCGCTCGTACGCCAGCGCTTGCGACAGCATTGCGTTGATCCCGTCTTCCGCTTCCGGCCCTAGCCGCGCCAACAGTTTGCGCCGCCCGTCATGCCGCGTCAGGATGCGTTCGATCAGATCATAGGGGCGCAGAAAATCGACCTGGCCGCGCAGATCCCGTAGAACAGAGACTGTTTCCGGGTGTTTTTCCGACAGACGCAAGGCCTGCCAAAGATGATCCTCTTTCCGGTAATGAGCGAGGCTGAACAACATCTGTTCGGTCCACCCGAACAGCGGCGATTTCAGCGCGGTGGCCAATGCAAGGCTGTCTTCGGGCGTGGCAAGAAACGACAACAATGCCGCCAGATCCTTGACCGCCAGCTCGGCGCCGACCTTCAGACGATCCGCCCCTGCAATGGGAAGACCGGCGACCTTGCAAGCGCGGATGATCTCGGAGAACAGATCACTGCGGCGCTGGACAAGGATCAGGAAATCGCCCGCCCGGATGCGCCGCCTCTCAAACATGCCGCCATCTGGACCATCGACGGGTATGTAATGGTCGCCGTGCACCAGCTCCTTGATTTGTGCTGCAATCTTGTCAGCGAGAACGACAGTGTGGTGATGCGCAGACCTTTGATCGACAGGATCTGACCATTCTCGGTCATCCGCATCTTCGGATTTTTCAACCAATGGCCACAGATCAACGCGACCGGGCAGGGCTGATTTGAACGCCTTATGCGCACCGTCAGCGTCAAATCCGGCGCTGCCATGCGGAACAAAGCTGGTATCGACCAGTTGCAAAATCGCCGAGGATGAACGGAAGGAATATTCCAGACTACGCCTCTGGAATATCTGGCCCGCCTCGAGGATCTTTTGCTCGAACACGGTTTGCTTGCGGTCAAACTCGCGCGGGTCGGCACCCTGAAACGAATAGATTGACTGTTTCTTGTCGCCGACCACGAACAACGTGCGGGCCCCTTCTTCGTGCGCACTGGCACCGCTATAGAATTCATCTGTAAGCCGTTCGATCACATCCCATTGGCGCGGGCTGGTATCTTGCGCCTCGTCCACCAGGATATGATCGATCCCCCCGTCAATCCGGTAAAGCACCCAAGCGGCCACCGCAGGATCTGTCAGCAACCCGCGCGCCTTGAGGATGAGATCGTCAAAATCGAGCCAACCGCGTTTTTGCTTTTCCAGCGCGTAGCGTTTCAGAAAGGCACCGGCGAACTGATGCAGGACATGAGTGCGCTGGGCTGCGCGCAGCGCCAGTCGCGCCTCGCGGGCGCTCTCAACCCGGCGCATCAGGTCATCAATCTGAGGCATCAGGTCGAACAGCAGCTTCTGCGACGCCTTGGTCGGCACGCTGCCGATTTTGGCCGTGAAAGGCTCCTTCGCGCTGCCACCTGTCAGGAAAATATCCTCAAGGGCGGGCAGGGCGGTGATGTCCAACGCCCCCAGTTCGCGTAGTTTCTCCGCGTTCTTCTGATCGGTGACGCTCTGGTCCTTCATCACGGCAATCATATCGGCCAGTATCGACACCTCTGACCCGAGAAATACGCTCGTGGCGATCTGGTCTTCCGTCAGGTCAGCGGGCTGGCCCAACAACGCCAGCGCGCCTGCCAGATCCACGGGCACCGCGAACCCCTCGCGTTCGTTCACGATGGCACCGGTCAGAGCACTGAAATCCTCGCCGGTATAATGGCGGGCCAGCGCGCGCACCAACCCGGCATCCTGGCTTTCGGCCATGTCATCGACAATTTCGGCGCGAAGCAGTTGGGCGGCGCGATCCTCTATCTCGGTGAATTGCGGGCTGACGCCAGCCTCCAGCGGAAATCGCCGGAGGAGAGACGCGCAGAAGGAGTGAATGGTCTGGATTTTCAACCCGCCGGGGGTTTCGATGGCGCGGGCAAACAAGGTGCGCGCCATCCGCATCCGATCAGGTGTAAAAGCGTCCGTCACCCCAAGATCGGACAAGGCAGACTGCAGATCATCGTTGTCGAGCATCGCCCACGCGCCAAGCCGTTTGAACAGCCTGTTCTGCATCTCTGACGCGGCAGCTTTGGTATAGGTCAGACACAGGATATGCTGTGGCTCCACTCCGTTCAGCAGCAAACGCGCCACTCGGTCAGTCAACACACGGGTCTTGCCCGACCCTGCGTTTGCACCCAGCCATGTCGACGCATCTGGCCGGGCCGCGTCGATCTGCGCGCGGGTGGCATCATCGAAAAGGGCGGTCATATCAAGTCCTCGGGTGTGGGGTCGGTGGTGGCGTCCCATTCCCCAAAGCGGGCCAGCTGATCGTAGTCACCGGCAAAATCGGTCGTCTTGACCATACGGCGGGCAGTAAACCCTTGATCGTCAGACAGATAGTTCGTGATCAGCGCATGCAGTTTGGCCAGCACCTCGTGCGGGGGTTCTTCCTCAAGCGGGGCGGCGCGCTCGATGGGCTTGCTGCCCAGCCCGATATAGGCGGCGTGCGCCACGGGCGCAGCGCCGATTTCGCGAAAGCCGCCCTGTTCGACCATCGCGGCCTCAAGCAAAAGTTGTTTATCAAACGCCTTTTGCTCGGCGGTACTTGGCGGGGTGCCGGTCTTGTAGTCGTAGATCAGAATATCGCCGTCAGATGTACGGTCGATCCGGTCGGCAAACCCGGTGAGCGTGAAGCCAAGATCGGCAAAGTCATGGCTGCCCTTTGCGCCTTTTTCGAAGGCGATCGGACTGGAATAGCTTTGCCGCCGCATTTCGTTTTCAATGAACCAGTCAGCGATGCGCTCAATCCGCGTCAGCCACATCACCCGCGCCGCAGGCCAAGGTGCCTCGGTCTCAAGGACGCCGGCAGCGGTCTCCAACAAATGCGCTTTTGTCAGCTTTGTGGGGTCTGCGGTGATGGATTTGACAAAACGCTCCATGATCTCGTGGACGATGATGCCGCGTACGGGCGCGTCTGGCGACTGCACCAGCGGGTTCAATGCACGGAGCCTCAAACTGTGTTTGGCATAGACGGCATAAGGGTCGCGGATCAGTCGTTTGATCTCAGTCACCGACAGCGCGTGGGGCCGTGCGGCCCGTGGCGGACGCGGGGACGGGCGTGTTGCGGAATCAATGCGTTCAACTGTTTCAAGCGCGCGCGCCTGATCCAGCCAGTAATTGCCGCGTTTCACCATCGCCTTCCAAGCTGCATCGCCCCCTTGGGCTGGCAGCCCGTTCAGCAGGTTCCCCAGCCGGTTCAACCAGCGGGACGGCACGGTTTCCGCCTCATCCGACCTGATGGCGCGGGTCAGGCAAACTTCGGGCGCAGCAATGGACTGCTGGTAGTCATGCGCAGAAAGGCCGATGCGCCGTTCGGGCAACAAAAGCCCCGCCTTCAGCCGCATCTGACGGTTCAGCCACGGATCGGGCGGCGGTGCTTCGGGCCAGGTGCCGTCGTTCAAACCACCCAGGATCACCAGATCGACGCCTTGAACCCGCGCCTCGAGCGTGCCCCAGATCATCACCTGCGGGTGGGGTGTATCACGGTCGCGGATTTCGCCCTGTTGCAGCAGCGCTCCAACCAGATCGGCATAATCTGACGCCGACATCTCGCCACCGAAGGGCGCGTTTTCCATCAGGTTGTCCATCACCTTGCGGGCTTCCTCCCCGGCGTTGCGGTGCCAGATGTCGTTCTGGAGGGTCGGGTTCGATCCATCGGCAATGCTGTTCGCCAGCGCAAGATGATCTGCGACCCAGCTTTCCAGCGGTTTGGTCTGCCCAATCTTGACGCCGGTGATGCAGGTGCCGACCCATGTCGCCCATGTATCCATCTGGTCAGGATCTGACGATCTTGAAACAGCTTTACGCGCAAGCCGCAGCACACCGTCTGCATCAGGATAGGGCAGGCCGTCCCGACGCAGTTGCAATTCCAGCCGCTGCGACTGAAGCTGGTGAATGTTTCTGTCGCCGCCCGTATGGGTCAGCGGATGTTTCAGCAGGGTCAGCAACGCTTCGGAATCAAGCTTGCGCACGAAAAGATCAGCCACATGCCGCAAAAAGCGCCCCGGCGGCGAGAGGTGTAGCGGTAAACCGGCGCTGTCATCGGGGATAATGTTCCAACGGTCAAGCGCGGAGGTCACCTGCCGCGTCAGCATACGATCCGGCGTGACAAGTGCTGCTGTTTTGCCGTCTTCCACCGCTTGGCGCAGACGCAGCGCGATGGCCATGGCCTCGGCACGCGGCGTGGGTGCCTGGATCAAGGTCAGACCTTCGGTCGCCTCTGCCAGATCGGGCAGCTTGGGGCCTTCGGTCAGCCAGACGTGAGTGACGGGTGCGGGCCGCAGCGACAGTGACACCAGCGCATTGCGTCCGGGCGATGGGGCAGGCCGGTCCGTCCACGGCTGAACCAGCGCACGCGACAGATCCAGCGCCCGCATGAGGCTGCGGAACCGGTATTGCGGATGATCCTGCGCCAATTTTTCCTGATCTTCGCCCAAGTCTGCCCAGACCGAGGTAGGCATGTCGAAATCGAAACCCGGCAGGATGACTGCCCCTTGTGGCAGCTTTGCAACCGCGCGCATCAGCATGGACGACGTGCCGCGCGATCCCGTTGAACCGACAACGATCACGGGATTTTCAGGGGGTGTTGCGCCCCATCCCGCAATTAGATGCAGGGCAAGCTGGCGTTGGCGCGCAAGGGGGTCGGGGCGGGTCACGCTTTCACCAAGATAACGGTGTGCAATGCTCAGGAACTGCTTGGCGCGGTCCCAGTGTCCTGATTGATCGCTCACGTCCAGTTCGGTAATTGCTTCGACCGGCACGCCTTCGCCCTGCATTTCGTCGATCAACCCGGCCAAACTGTCTGACAGATCATAAAGCGATGCGCGCGGAGCAAGCTCCGGTACCTGATCCAGCAGCTTGGAGACCAGCGTGATCAACTCCAGCCGCCTGCGCAGTGCTGGCGTGGGGCGTGGCAGGTCCACGCCCGTGACAAGCGTATCGAGATTGTCGATCAAGTGAATGCGCGGCAGCAGGCTCGCCGGGCCCGCATCGAAAACGTCGCGCAGGCGCCGCTGCATGCGCCGCGTGCTGGCAATCAGATCGACACGCGCGATGGCTTGGGGAGGGTGTCCGGCCAGCCGGGACTGCAATCCCTGCACCAGCTCGTTGGGATAATCAACGCCGGGGGCAAGGCCGAAGACGCGCGGGCTATCGCTTGGGTCAAACATCCTGTGCCCCCAGCAAGTCTTCGGCAAGCTTGATGCCGTCGGGGTGGCCCACATCGCACCACTGGCCGGGATAGCGCAGGCCGAACATGCGACCACGGGCAAGCATCTTGTCCCACAGCAGGTTCAGAGAGAATGCACGCTCTGGAATAGTGCTTAACAAGTCGGTTTTGATGATTTGCACGCCACCATAGATCACACCTGGACCACGCGTCAGCCGCCCGTCATCTGCCAGCGTAAAATCACCCTTACCGGCGTGTCCCTGTGCCTGTCTGACCGGCACCCCGATCAAAAGTGCATCCATCGTGTCGGCGTCCCACGCCTCTAGCAGCAAGGCCAACGGGTTCGGCCCCGCCCAGATCGCATCGGTGTTCATGGTGAAGACAGGCCCCGCCCCAAGCAAAGGCAAGGCATTGCGCAACCCGCCCCCGGTTTCCAGAATGTCCGGCGTCTCTATCACTGTGCGGACATCGCGGCCCCTCAGATGGGCGACAAGCGGGTCAGGCTTGCAATGCAGGTTCACCACGATGCGATCCGGTGCGATCGTTTCCGCCAGATCGAGCGCATGATCTATCAGGGGCCTGCCTGCCACCTTTATCATCGGTTTGGGTTGGTCCCGGGTGAGATGTTTCATCCGGGTGCCGAAACCCGCGGCGAACATCATTATGGCGTTGGGGGTGTCGCGCATCTGGTTCTCAGCCCTTCTAGAAATTCGGGTGTCGGTTGGGGCAGGGC
>JAGXHB010000072.1 GCA_024636425.1 Roseobacter sp. | reverse complement strand
GAGCACTTCTGATAGGGACGCGACGATGCCGATGTATCGTAAATTCAGCGCCGCCCCTGCCAAAGCAGCGCCAAGCACCGTTTGCGTCGTAGCGAATTGTTCCACCGCAACGATTTGCGAAGACCCGGCATGGACCGAGGCGCTCATCAGCCCGACTCCCCACCATGGAAAACCAACTTGCGCGGCGAGCAGACCGAAAGCAAAGCCGTAGACGGCTGCTCCAAGAGCGAGGGGAAGAATAGCAAATGCACCGTGTTTCATACCGAATTTAATAGCCGATAGAGTTGATGCGATATACAATGAATAGTGCAGAAAGGTGATCTTCTCACATCAAGAATTTAGGAAATTTAAGGTTTAATCGATCATGGATAAGACAGACCGAAAACTTCTCAATCACCTGCAAAAGAATGCAAAGACCCCTGTTCAAGCGCTCGCGGATGCCACTGGCGTTTCGACCGCTTCCGTCCAAAGGCGTATGCGCATATTGCGTGAATCTGGCGTGATCAAACGCGAAGTGGCCATCCTTGACCCGAAACCCTTGGGATTGGGCATCACCGCCATCGTGGCGGTAGAGTTGGAACGTGACCGACTTGATCAGATCGACGCATTTAAACGCAAAGCGCGTGAAGATCGGCAGGTGACGCATTTCTATTGCATCGCTGGCCCATCCGACTTCATCCTTGTGGTGATGGCAGAAGATATCGCAGCCTATGAGGTCTTCACGCATCGGTTTTTCTTTGCTGACAAAAATGTCCGAAAGTTCTCTACATCCATCGTGATTTCAACCGAGAAGGCCACATCGGAACTACCGATCTGACAGTAGCCATTGGCGCGAACGCAGCGAATGCTCACGTTGTCCCGCCAACCAGAACTTGCAGCTGGGTGCGGTGAAGGTCCGAATCGAGCCCAATCTGTATCGCAGCGCATAACCGCTTGTGGGAAAGCAGAGGCGGCGATGCGCCTAAGCGTTTCCCAACAAATCCCGCGTAATGCGTTCGAAGATTGCGCTTCCGATCGGGATCAGATCATCGGGGAAATCATAGTCCGGATTGTGCAAAGCCGCATGATCTTCGCCGGGCCCCAAGCACAACATCGCGGCTTTTGCGCCCCATCCAAACACGCCGAAATCCTCCGATGCACGCATCGGCACGCTCTCTTGCCCGTGAGGAACACCGATTGCTCCGATCGCCCTGACTGCGACACTATAGGCGTCCGCGTCATTTACCGAAGCCGCGAAATGGTCGTGGATCTCGAACGCAACGCCAAGCCCATATTCTTCTGCAACAGATGTAGCCAGGTTTCGCACGGCGGTTTCGAGGCTTTCCACGCCAGCATCACCTGCCGCGCGCAGGGTGGCAAAAATCTCGGCTTCACCGGGCGCGATGCCAAAGGTTGGCTCCCCGATGTTGGCATGAGTGATTGTCACCAGACGGAATGCATCGTTGCGCGGACCGCCTTCGCCATGTCCCAGACTATCCATCGCAGGGATCAGCTTGGCGACTGCTAACGCAGGGGAAACACCGTCCTGCGGGTCGGCGGCATGGGCTGTTTTCCCTCTGAGCTTGACCTTCAGCCCCAGCGACGCACAGTTCATCAGTCCCACACGGGTCGAGACGAACCCAAACGGGCTGCCGGGGTTGTTGTGAATGGCAAACGCCCAGTCCGGCTTAATCTCGGCAAAGGCCGGATCAGCGACAACGGCCTTTGCACCGCTCCCGTCTTCTTCGGCGGGCTGAAACATCAAGATGACACGCCCTTGTGCAACTGGTTTGCGCGAGATCATACGGCCCAAGGCAAGCAGCATTGTCATGTGACCATCATGCCCGCAGACGTGGCTTTTGCCACGGATCTCCGAGGACCACGCGATTAGGTCATTGCGTTCCTCAATGGGCAGGGCGTCAAGTTCAGCGCGAAAAAGAACCGTCGGGCCATCCTTACCGCTGTCAAAGATCGCAGCCACGCCATGTCCACCCAGCCCAGTGAGGATACCCGTTGGACGCATCAATTTCACCGCAGCCACAATCATCTTTGCGGTTTCCGCTTCTTCACCAGACACTTCCGGACGGCGATGAAGAGCACGGCGAAATTCTGTCAATTCGATCAGGTCACTATTTGTCAGCATGTTACGCTCTGCTTTCGAATTCGATTTCGTTCATCGCTGCAATATCAAATTGAACAACGGACCGATAGCGGGTCTCAGAAGACAACCTCTATCATTCCGAAGAACCATAGCCGCCATTGGTTATGACAACGGCACTTCCGTCCCGCAGCGCTGACGATGGACAGCTCGACTGTGAAGGTTCGCTGTCGGGACATGGCGGTCAAAACTCAAGCGTTTCTGTAACCTAGCAAACACGCCCTTCGTGAAATTTCCAGCACACCGGCTAGTCATATCGTGCGTAGCGCGAATGACGACCCAGTGCGCCGAGCGCTGCAAGCATGAACAGAAGGGCTGGTAGCAAGGCGATCTCGATCCTGCCGGACGCCTCTGCTAGCCAACCGCCGATCAAAGGCAGCACAAAGGCCAACGTGAACCCGATCAGTGTCATGCCTGCGCTCAACCGCGTCACGGCAATACCGGTGGCGATGGATGGCGGCAATGAGGTCAGAAGGATCAATTGCACTGTCGCTGCAAATCCGACGACCAAGGCGGATACCCAGGAAGCCCAACCTTCGAAGAAGACAAACCCTGTAAGCCCGATTGCTGTGATCAGCGCCGCAATGGCAATTGGTCTGCGTAATCCGATCCACTGCGGTGCGAAAAGAATAGCAACCGATCCCAGCAGCGGCATGGCGTTGTAGGCAAAATAAAACCTGTTGAGGGCATCCGTTTCACCGCGCACCTGAAGGACTGACCCGGCATAAGCATTCACCACGTAGAATGAGACGACAGAACTGGCCAGCAAGACCCCATACTGCCAAACGCGCGCATCATTCCAACGCGGCAGCGCGCCTTTTTGGGATAGTCCCGGCAGGGTGTCCGGCACCGAACTTCTCCGCTCCTGCGGCAAGCGCGCAACCAATACTAGCAGCGCAATCAGCGTGACCGGGACAGCCCACAGCACAAGCGCCAGCCGCCAGTCACCCCCGGCCAGTGGCAGCACCACAGGCAAGGTCAGTCCCGCCGCTGACAATTCGCCGACCATCATACCATTGAGATAAACCGCACTGCCTAGCGCCACATGTGTTGGGGTCCAGACCCGCGTCGCCGCAGGCAGGGCTGTCTGGAACAGCGCGACCCCCAGCCCCATGATCAGTGACGCCGCAAACAGCAGGCTCGCGGACGGAACCTGACCACGCGCTGTGGAGGCCACAACCATGACACACATACCAGTGACAACAGCGGCTCGCAGACCGAGGCGTGCGATCAACCATGCGGCGGGAACGGCACCAAGCGCCACGGCAATGACAGGTAGCATCGTCACCGCACCCACGCCTGCTGCACCCAGATCAAGGCTTTCTGCCATACGCGTCGCAAGAGGTGGGGCGGCCAGAATGGGAACGCGCAGCGTCCAGCCGACCAACCACAGAAGGGCGAGCATAGCATAGGGCTTTGAAAGGGCTGATAAGGTGGCATGGTGTGGTGGCATGGGCTGAGAATTCCCTTAGGCAGTGAGCTTTACTCGAAATAAATTCCTACCCTCGGGTCATACTCACTTGCAAAAAACGTCGCTAACGAGCTTTCCTGAAACAAATGTCAGGAAAACTCACATGGTCGACAATCTCCGCCACTTGCGCGCGCTTCAGGCATTTGATGAGGCGGCGACACATGCCAGCTTCAGCAAGGCAGCAGATCGTCTGAACGTCACCCACGGCGCGGTCAGCCGTCAGATCAAGCTGCTGGAGGCCTATCTGGGGGTCACGTTGTTCCATCGTCGGGCTGGTGGAGTGGAGTTGACAGCTAAAGGTGCGCAATTGCTGCAATCAACGCGCCCTGCGTTTGCGACGCTGCATAAAGGCGTTTCGAACGTAAAGCGCCAGCACATGCGTCAGTCGTTGAAGGTCTCCCTGCCCAACGCGGTCGCGCTCAAATGGTTGGTGCCCCGTCTGCCGTCGTTTCATGAATCCCACCCCGGCATCGCATTGTATCTGGATACGGCCGATACCCTGACAGATTTTGACACGTCCGAGGTTGATGTCGCGTTGCGTTTTGGTGGGCCTAAATGGGAGGGGCTTTACGTCGAAAAAATCGCCGATGAAGCCCTGATCACCGTCGCATCCCCCGCGCTTATCGGTGATGTCTCCCTGCCCATGGCCGCCGAGGATATCGCCAGGTTGCCCTTGCTTCATCACGACTATCATCAGGGTTGGGACAAATGGGCAACGATAGCTGATCTGCCGCCGGAGAGGATTCAGCATCAGAATAAGATCAAGTTCTCTGAAAGCGCGGCTCTGCTGGAAGCAGCGATAGACCGACAGGGCGTCGCCCTGGCACGCCAGTTGCTGGCAGCCAGAGACATCGAGGCGGGCAGGTTGATCCGTCTTGATGATGTCCTGATCCCGATCGACCATGGACTGTATTTTGTTTGCCGTAGCGGCGATCAGGATCGGAGGGAGATAAGAGTATTCAAGAGATGGTTGATGGCTATTGGGTAAACTCCGCATGCGGCGCAAACTCACTCGCTTCTGCTTCTGGCCGCAGCTGCCGTTTTCATCCCACTGACGAGGATTTTGCCTGGCAGCTGCGCAATCCACACCCCGTCGAGCCTGCGTGGAACGACCGTTGCCGCCACATGAACACAAGCCACTGGCACGGTGTCACCACCCCAACTGTCGTCACAGGTATGCGGTCGGTTGCGCACGGCGCAGATGTCACGGAACACGTTCATCGGAGCCACGCCGCCCATGCGTGACAGCTTCATGGCGAGTCCGTCGCACAGCCCCTGAACCGCAGCCTGCAAGACCGTCCCCAGATCAGTAGCGGATTCGTCGAGATGGATGGACTGCCCGGTCAGGCGTCGCAGGATCTCGATCTCGGCGAGCGTATCGCAAAATTCCGGTTCGAGCGCTCTTTGATTATCTGGATTTCGACGTCTCTTCTATGAAACGAGCAATGCCCGGCAAAAGCTCCTCATGCAGCGGCAGCGAAGGGTCCGCATAGGTGGCGAAGGGATTTCCCGAAATGCCCACTTTCAGCATATGCGTCCCTCCAGCAAGGTTCATGCGCCGAGCCTGAGGCAAAGCACCTTCGAGCAGGTCGGCATCCGGAGGGTGCACCTGCATGTCCTCGTCCCCTTGGATGATCAGTGCAGGTCCTCGCCAGTCTTCGGCAATGCTCACGGGATCATAGGAGAACAGGTCGATCATGTAGCGCTGGAGGCCCTTGGAAAAGAGCGGTTGCAGCGCCGACGTCACGGAGGCGGGGTCACGGCTCTTGCCGGCCTCGAGATTGGTCACGATGGCCCTGAGTTCGGGCATCAGGGGTGCATTTGCCGGGTTCGCCTCGAACTGCTCGATCATGAGTTGCCCGATCGGCCGACCCGATGCCGCCAGCAGGACCAGACCGCACAAGCTTTCCGGTGCGTCCTGCGCTGCCACCAGCGCCACCAGACCCCCTTCGGAATGACCGGCGATCCAAACGCAGGGCGCAAGGCTGGAGGCATACTCCACCCAGTCGCGGGCATCTTCGGCATAGGCCTTGATGGTGACGTCATTCGGGTCAGCGATCGCTGCGGCGCTGCCGTAAAAGCCTCTCTTGTCGATGCGCACCGAAGCGATTCCATGTTCATCCAGGCCCTCGGCCAGCAATCTGTAGGTGTCCGTCGCAAGCCCCATGGTCAGGGAATTGCCGTCCCTGTCAATCGGACCCGACCCGGGGATGATCACCACGGCATGCGCTGCCCCCTCGGAGGCGATCTGCGCCGCCTCGAGCGGTCCTTGAGGTCCGGAAATCCGGACGGGTTCAGCCAGCGCAACTGAAGGAAGAAGCACGAGAAGAAGACAGGTCAGGCGCATAAAATTCTCCTTTTGCTACGCGATATAGGTAATCGATTCACATACTTCCGGCAATGGAGGCTTTCTCCCGCACAGTTGCGATTCATGTCAGTCGGAGGTTGATTATATCTGACAAAAAATGTCAGATTACTGTCATGAGCCAATTGCAAACATTGCGGCGGCCGTGACATCCTTGAGTAATCTTCACAAATCTTCGCGGGATTAAAATCTACGATTGTTAAAAAGACTATTGCCTACTTAAGCCTTCTGATTCCGCAGTCTTGGCTATCTACCACATACATAGTGGAGCGGATCAAACTGCTCGCGGATGATCCTGGCTCGTGCGAGCATGCATGGAACGTAGTCGCAGGCATCCTGAGTACTGTTGAACTACAGGTACAATGCCGCAAATGCTCGACCTATAGCGAAGTGCCAAACCCAACAAATGAAGAGTGGGAAGCGTGCTATGGCGCGGTGGATAACCCGTATCCTTGGACAGTCACTTCTCGCATCAGACACTACCAAATTGATAGTACCGCTCACTGATTTTCGGAACGGCACCAGTATAAGCAAGGCATAGAAAACTAAAAAATCTACCATTGCTCTGACTTTGGGCGAATGGCACCTCCTTCCCGCTCTGCCGGTCTCGGCACGGAGCGCGGCGAAGGTTTTCTTCGAGCCCATATCTACGCAGCTTTAGTAACGCAGCGAACGGTCGGTCCGAAGACTTCAGAGCAATCGTGCTCCAGACCCTTCTTTTGCCAGATGATCGTCTTCATTGACCAGCGGGCAGCGCTTCACGCTGAGACAGCCGCATCCGATACACATTGCCATCTTGTCGCGAAGTGCCATCAAAGCTTCGATCCGGCGCGTAAGATCGTCGTGCCAGACCTCGGAAATCCGCGCCCAGTCTTTCGTGTCCGGCACAGAATGTGTGGGCAGGCTGGAGAGGGCTTCCGCGATTTCGGAAAGTGGCAATCCGGCACTTTGCGCGACCTTGATCACCGTTACCCGTCGCAGGACCTCGCGGCGATAGACACGATGGTTCGCACTGTTCCGCACCGAGGCGATCAACCCCTTCCGCTCGTAGAAATGCAGCGTCGATATCGGCAGGCCACTTCGTTTCGCGATCTGACCAACCGACAAATAACTTCCTGACATGAAAAAAACTCCTTGACCTCAACCAATGTTGAGGTCGCAGACACAGGACTGTCAAGGAGATCACGATGGCTGATACCAACCCAAATCCTAATTTCAACAAAGACGCATCCGTCTCGTGGCGTGAATTCTTGAGCAGCGCCTATATGCCAGCTTTGACTCTTGTTTGCGTCTCTGTCTGGCTGCATGCGGCGGACTCACTGATCGTGGCAACGATGCTGCCCTCCATCGTGGTTGACATTGGCGGGGCAGGGCTGGTTGGCTGGTCTGTCTCACTCTATGAAATTGCGTCAGTCGTTGCCGGCGCTGCAAGTGCCCTTTTAACGATGCGCTACGGGCTTCGTGCGCCCATGTGCCTTGCGGCGCTTGTCTTCGGCTTCGGTTGTTTCCTGAGTGTGCTTGCACCAACCATGCTTCTTTTTCTGGCAAGCAGGGTTTTTCAGGGTCTGGGTGGCGGCGGTCTGGTTGCCATGGGCTTTGTGGCCGTCGGGGTCATCTTTCCCCGGCGCTACACGGCGCGGGCCATGGCCGCGGTTTCGACCTTCTGGGGCGCATCGGCGTTCCTCGGGCCGCTCATTGGCGG